>NZ_JBBMFJ010000020.1:0-71541 GCF_040096075.1 Ventrimonas faecis | reverse complement strand
CAGGCAAAAATCCCATTGCCGAAGGCAATTTTCAATGGATTTTTGCCCGTAACTGTGAGGGTACTGAACAGTTACGAGCACACATAACAGCGGATATTCGCGGTTATGGCAGATGGAAAAGAAGGTGAGATTGCATTACTGAGAAAAGTGCGTATTTGTTTCTGGCTGCAGGTCTTTGTTTTTGCGCGTGGACAGACCTGAGATGGGGCCGTGTACCCAATGAAGCCTTGATCCTGCTGGCGCTGGCGGGGGTACTGGCGCGAGGAATGGGATTTTTAACCGGGGCGCTGCCATTTCTACTGTTTGGTATGTGTCTGTTTCGTTTCCGGGCTATGGGAGCGGGGGACGGCAAGCTGATGGCGGTCATTGGCGGATATCTGGGAATCCGGGGCGGTTTTTATGCGGTGGCGCTGGGATTTCTGGTGGGAGCGCTGTGGAGTCTGTGGAGGTTCCGGCGGCCTGGCCTTGTGGCAGAGCGGTTTTGTTATCTGCGGGGGTATGTCCGGACAGTGGTGCAGGGCCGGTGTTTGCCGCCATATGATTTGCTGGAGCATACAGAGGTGTCGTATCATATTCCATTTGCGGTATGTCTGGCGGCGGGGGTCTTTGCTTATGGCGTGCTGCGATGGATGGAGGTGTTATAGCAGGTTTGATGGCCAGTTGCCGGCAAAAAGACTGGTGCAGCAGAAAACAGGAAGCCGCATCAGGATGAAAGGGGGAATGGGATGAAAAAAATTATGGCAGTCTACGATGTAGACTCCCGGTACGCGGATCGGTTTGCGGAGTTTGCGAACCAGCGTGAGCAGGTACCGTTTAAGGTGGTGGCATTTACCAGCCTGGAAAAACTCAGGGAGTTTTCGAAACGGGAGCAGATTGATCTTCTGCTGATCGGGGACGGTGTAACGGAGAAAGAACTGGAGGGGATCCAGGCGGTGCAGACGGTGCGGCTCAGTGAGACCGGTGTAGCCAAAGAAGGCGAAGCGGTGGTGTACAAATACCAGGCATCGGACAGCCTTTTGCGGGAGGTCATGTCCTGGTATCAGCCGCAGGAGATTCCGACACTTATGACTGTGACTGGAAGGCGGAGTCAGGTTATCGGAGTTTATTCACCGGTGGGACGGTGCGGAAAGAGCAGCTTTGCCTTTACACTTGGACAGGTACTGGCCCGGGAGGAAAAGGTACTTTACATCACACTGGAGGAATTTTCCGGCCTTTCGGCTCTGACAGGAACCGTGTATGCGGGAGGTCTTTCTGATCTGCTTTACTATTATACCCAGCGGGAGTACAGCCCGGTACGGTTGGGCAGCGTAACCTATAACTGGGGCGGGCTGGATTATATTCCTCCGGTTACCTATGCGGAGGACAAGACCGGAATCCGCCAGGAAGTATTTGCCGGTCTGATCCAGAAGATAGCGTCCGATGGCGCATATGAGAAGCTGATTCTGGATGTGGGTATATTCTGCGGAGGTGCAGAGGAGCTTCTTGGCATCTGCGATGTGGTGTATGTGCCGGTAAAAGACGATGTGGTGTCTACCGCAAAGCTGGAGGAATGGAAGGAGTATCTGAAACGGTCCGGGCGGAGTGTATTGTGGGAAAAATTGAGATTTCTGCAGCTGCCCAAACCGGTGCTCTCCATGACCCGGGAAAATTATCTGGAGCAGCTTTTGTGGAGTGATCTGGGGGATTTTGTGAGGAAACTGGGCTAGATCAGTCTGTGCATATGCGGAAAGGGGGAACAGACGATGATGGAACCGAATCAAAGGAATGCCGGAGCTGTGTGTGTACCGGCTTTGCTGGAGCAGCTTCGCGGGGAGGTGCGGGAAACACTTTCCGGGTTTGACCAGATTGGAGACGAGGAACTGTACGACTGCATTGATCAGGCGATTGCCGGCCAGGCGGGGCGGCAGTATCTGCCACTGGGGCAGCGGATTGAACTGAAAAACAGGCTCTTTGACAGCTTTCGCCGTCTGGATATTTTGCAGGAGCTGGTGGATGATCCTGAGGTTACCGAGATTATGGTGAATGGGAAGGATGACATTTTCATAGAGAAATCCGGGCGGCTGGAGCGCTGGAATCACAGCTTTGAGCGGGTAGAGCAGCTGGAAGACATGATTCAGCAGATCGTCAGCAAGATTAACCGCGTGGTCAATGTGAGCAGGCCCATTGCGGACGCAAGGCTGGTGGAAGATGGATCCCGTGTACACATTGTGCTGCCGCCCATTGCTCTGGACGGGCCGGTGGTGACCATCCGGAAATTTCCGGAACCCATCACGATAGAACGTCTGATCCAGTATGGATCCCTGACGCGGGAAGCGGCAGAGTTTCTGGGAAAGCTGGTGAGATCCGGCTACAACATTTTCATCAGCGGAGGAACCGGATCGGGCAAGACCACGTTTTTAAATGCCCTGTCATCGTATATTCCAGAGACGGAGCGGGTCATTACGATTGAGGATTCCGCGGAACTGCAGATCACCCAGGTGCCGAATCTGGTGCGGCTGGAGACCCGCGGTGCCAATGCAGAGGGCGAAGGTGCGGTGGAGATCAGCGACCTGATCCGGGCATCGCTTCGTATGAGACCGAATTATCTGATTGTCGGAGAAGTACGTGGAAAAGAGTGTCTGGATATGCTGCAGGCATTGAATACCGGGCACTTCGGGCTTTCCACCGGTCACGGAAACAGTGCCGGAGATATGCTTTCGCGTCTGGAAACCATGGCGCTTATGGCAGCGGACATTCCGTTGGCTGCCGTGCGGGGGCAGATTGCTTCTGCCATTGACATTCTGGTGCATCTGGGACGGCTGCGGGACCGGAGCAGGCGGGTACTGGAGATCACGGAAGTGCTGGGGTATGAGGATGGAGCGATTCAGTTACATCCGCTGTACCGGTTTGAAGAAAGGGGGGATGTGGATGAGGGCGGAGCAGCGGAAACAGGAAGCAAAGGCCCGGAGCAGGATAAATCCGGCAGAAGGAAAGGACAGCCAGAGGAGGCTGTCTGCGGCAGTCTCATCCAGGTTGGTTCTCTCCGGCACAGGGAGAAACTCAGGGCAGCAGGTTACACCATATAAGAAGGGAAAAGCAGCCAGGCATCGGCCTGGGAATCCGGCAGGCCGGATCCTTTCTTATGACAGGTATCGGTTGTCGGCCAAAGAACTGCTGTTGGTTCTGGGAAAAAGCGTGGCGGTGAGCGGACTGTTTTCCTATGTGTTTTACCGGAGTATGGCAGCGTTTGCGCTGATGCTTCCGGTGAGCGGCGTATTTCTGTTTCTGAGGGAGCGCAGGCAGCGGTTAAAAAAGAGAAAGCTTCTTCTGGCGCAGCAGTTTAAGGAAGCCATGGTGATTCTGGCGGCATCACTGAGCGCCGGGTACGCCATGGAAAACGCCATGGCGGTGAGTCTGGAGGAACTGAAGCTGCTTTATGGGCCGGATGGATTGATTGTACAGGAATTCTCCGGGATGGTACAGCAGATACGGACCAATCGGAATGTGGAGCAGGTGCTGCTGGAATTTGCGGGCCGGAGCGGTCTGGAGGATGTGCAGAATCTGGCGGAGGTGCTGGGTATTGGAAAACGGACCGGAGGAGATCTGGGAAGCATCATGCGGCATACGGCAGAGGTAATCCGGGATAAGATGCAGGTGAAGGAAGAAATCATGACGCTGACAGCATCCCGGCAGTTTGAACAGAAGATCATGAACATGATCCCGTTTTTCATTGTCTTTTACGTGGAAGGAACTTCACCGGGATTTTTTGACCAGATGTACCGGACCGGAATGGGAAGAGGACTTATGACGCTGTGCCTGGGCTTATATCTGGCGGCATTCTGGCTGTCCGAGCGGATTCTGGAGATTGAGGTGTAGTGTGAAGCAGAAACGTAATTGGACTGCCGCGGCAGTCTGCGCAGTATTCGGGATTTTGCTATGGGCGTATCTGTCCTGGTTTCAGCCAGATCAGGAACCGTATCTGGCCCAGGGGCAGGTAAAGCGGGAAACCTACGGTGGAAGCACAAAAGAGCAGAAGCTGATCGTGACCGGGCTGGAGGAAGAGGAGCAGATGATCACGGTAACCGTGAGCCCGAGGATTTATACCAGAGAAGAAGCTGACGCGGTATTTTACGAGGTCATGGAAGGAATGGAGGAGCGGATCCGCGGAAAGAATGAGAGCCTGCAGGCGGTATCGCAGGATCTGAAGCTGCCGTCATATCTGAGTGAATATGGAGTGCGGGTGCGCTGGCACTCATCGGAACCGGAGCTTTTATCTTCCACCGGATCGGTGGATACGGAAATCAAAAGGGTACACGAAGTAATGCTGCAGGCGGAACTTTCCGCAGGCGACTACCGGGCTGATTTTGAACTTCCGGTGACACTGGTGCCGGAGGTCCTGACGCCGGAAGAGCAGCAGAAAAAGAAGTTTTCCGAAGAATTGGTCCGGCTGGACGGGCAGCAGAAATATGCGGAATATCTGGAACTTCCAGCAGAGTATCAGGGAAAGACATTATCCTACCGGAATGCGGAAAAACCTAATTACATCATGATTCCGTTTCTGGGGGTTCTGATGGCCGCGCTTTTGCTGATGCAGGAGGAGTCGAAACAGCGGAAGCTGGCAAAAAAGCGGGAGCAGCAGCTTCTTCTGGACTACGCGGAGGTGGTGTCAAAGCTGCAGGTGCTGGTGGGCGCCGGAATGACGGTGCGCAATGCCTGGGGACGTATGGTACAGGACTATGAGGCTGTGACCGGAAAACAGAGCCGACCGGCTTATGAGGAAATGCGCCAGACCTATTACCAGATGGAAAACGGAACAGCAGAGGGAGCGGCGTACCGGGAATTTGGCAGAAGATGCCGCCTGCAGCCATACCTGAAGCTCAGCAGTATTCTGGAGCAGAACCGCAAAACCGGAACAAAAAATCTCCGGGAGCTTCTGCGTACGGAGGTGGAGGATGCCTTTGAACTGCGCAAAAATCTGGCCCGGAAAATGGGCGAGGAAGCAGGAACAAAGCTTCTGGTACCGCTGTTTTTTCTGCTGTTCGTGGTCATGATCTTTATCATGGTTCCGGCCATGATGACCATGGGATAGCGTAGGATGTCCGGCAGGCCGCTGACAGAAGAAAAGAAACAGTCTGTGAGAACAGTGACAAATAGAATGATAACAGGGAGGAAATGAGTATGCTGGAAGCGTGGAAGAAAAATTCGGGAATGAGAGAGCTGAGTGCGTTCATGGAGGATGACTCAGGAGTGGGGGTGATTGAGGTAGTTCTGATTCTGGTGGTTTTGATTGGCCTCGTGATCATTTTCAAGACGCAGATCACCAAGCTCCTGGAAAACATCTTTAAGGAGATTGAGAGCCAGTCCAAAGAAGTATATTAGCTCAGGGCTATGGAAAAAGCAAGTGAAAAAAAACGGGGGCTGGGCGGACAGATTACCGTGTTTGTCAGTATGATCCTGATGCTGCTTTTCGCATTTCTGTGTGTGCTGATGGAGTCGGCCCGCACAGCAGGCGCAAGGTGGTATCTGCAGATGGCGGCTTCCTCTTCCATGGATTCGGTGTTCAGCCAGTATCACCGGGAACTCTGGGACCGGTACCGTCTGCTATTTGCGGAGTATGAGACCGGGGCAGAAATGGAAGCGGATTTTGCCGGGTTTCTGCTCCCGTATCTGGAAACAGACAACTGGTATCCCATGGCACTGGAAGCGGTTTCTGCGGAGGAGATTGTGCGTGCGGTGGACGGACACGGCGCGTATCTGGAAAAGGAAATTCTGGATTATATGAAGTATGGGATCTGGAATTTGGATTTTGAGGGAGACGCAGTGGAAAATCTCTGGAAGCAGGAGCGGGAGGCAGAGGCTGTGACAGAGATGGCGCAGACTTACCGCACCAGAACCCGGGATGTCTGGAAGCTGGAGCGGGTTCTGGAATCCATCAGTGAAAATCTGAACCGACAGAGAAATGAGCGGCAGCAGGGACTGAATGCGCTTTCTTCCTACGATGGCGCAGGATTTCGCCGGGCAGCAGAGCAGATGATTGGAGCGTTGAAAAAAATGCCGGGGCTTGTGAAGCAGTATGAAAAAGAGGCGGACAGGCTGGCGGAAACACTGCAGGCGGACCGGCGGGAACAGGAAGCCCGCACGGACCGGCTTGGCACAGACATGGCTGCGGCTCTGGAGCAGGAGATTCAGGAATACGAGGCGTATGTTGCGGAGGATGGAAAACGCAGGCAGGAAATCCGGGATCTGGAGCCGAGGTCGGCAGAGCAGATTCAGCGTCTGGAGGAGCTGATCGAGCTTTCCTATGAGGTGGAACGGGAAATTGAAGAGTGGGAAGGGGATGACGATGAAGATGGAGACAGCGAACCGGATTATGAAAGTCTTTGGTGGCCGGTACGGACCGGCCTGGAAAGCATTCAGATCCTGCCGCTGTCATTTGCACACGGCATTCAGGACAAGGAGAAGGAAGGCTGGCTAAAACAGGTGGAGCAGCTTTACCAGAAGGGAATGCTGGGACTTCTGGTGCCGGAAGGGCGTCAGGTATCCGAAAAGACAGCGACGCTGGCGGCACTGCCCTCTCATGCGGAAACCTACGATGAAGGCGCGGGCAGCGGGAGCATGCCGGACCATATTCTGGTGAATGAATACTGCGGGAAGTTTTTCTCACAATTCTGCTCGGCCCAGGAGAATGGGGAAAGTGGGACACAGAAGCAGTCAGCTGGTTTGGGGAATGGTTTGCAGACGCCAGCTGGGGTGCCAGAATCTGGAAATCAGGAACACACCCTGGACTATGAGGTGGAATATCTTCTTTATGGAAATGGAAGTGACCGAGAAAATTTAAGTGATGCGGTGCACCGACTTCTGGCAGTGCGGTCCGGCCTGAATCTCATTCATATCCTATCGGACAACGCAAAGCGGGCGCAGGCCAGAGAACTGGCCGCTGTGATTACCGGAGCGGGTTCCATTACGCCGCTGATTCTGGTGACAACATTTTTCGTAATGTCTGTCTGGGCACTGGGAGAGGCACTGATGGATGTGAAAGGATTGCTGGCCGGACGCAAGGTAATGCTCTTGAAGGCGGCAGAGGACTGGACGCTCAGCGTGGAAAATCTGCTGGCACTGGGCCGGGATGGAAAACCGGATACCGGCGGTGGAGAGCGGGGACTCTCGTATCTTTCCTGGCTGAAGATCCTTTTGTTTGTGGAGCCGCTGGTCCGTCAGGAATACCGGATCATGGATGTGATCGAGCTGAATCTGGGTCAGGGGAATAGCGGCTTTCGGATGCGGAATGGTGTGTATCAGGTGGATATGTCCGGGCGTGTCTGTGGAAAGCACCTGTTCTTTTCGCCTGCGTTTGTGGAAAACATTACGGGAAATCATGACCAGGGGATGATGATGACCGTAAAGACGGAGCGGAGATATTAAGAAGGATAAAGGTAACTGTTCAGTAGGTCTGCGCATTCACTGCGCTGACCGTATGAAAACATGGGCTTGCAGGCAAAAATCCCATTGCCGAAGGCAATGGGATTTTTGCCCGTAACTGTGAGGGTACTGAACAGTTACGGATAAAGAATGGTATAGGGAAAGCGATTTTTTGAACGGCAACCGGGAAAGGAGGTGAAAAGGAATGTCCTGCTGGATGAAAAACAATAGCGTTTATGAGGAAAAACGAGCAGATCAAAAAAATAAAACCAATGTACCTCTCCAAGTACGAAGCCCCTTTTATGAAAAAAACATGTTCTCAGCTCAGAAACAAAAGAAAGCGCGTTCAGGCAGCAGGGCATTCCCTTTCATCTCCTTTCCGGAATGCTGGTACAGGACAAGGTATGGGAGGCACCGGGGAAAAGCCGGAATATGGAAGCCGCTTCGCGCATCCCTGACGCTGGAGGCTGCGCTGGTACTGCCGCTTTTGATTTTTGCTTCAGTCTGTCTGATGCTTCCGGCAAAAATCATGATGACAGAGCGGAAGCTGCAGGCAGGTCTTGAGGCAGCGGGTGAAGAGCTAAGTCAGTATGCCTACCTGCTGGACAGTGTGGAGCAGGGAAATCTGGATGGAATTCCCGGAGCCGGGGAGACCGCGAAAGCCTTCAGCCAGAATGCGGCCGCTGTTGCCGCGCCGCTCTATGCCCGGAGCAGAGCGCTGGCGTACTGTGATACCGCAAACGTATCCCATGTCAGTATGCTTGGTTCCTCGGTGCGGGAGGATGGAGAGACACTGGATCTGGTGATGGATTATGAGATTTCTTTTCCATTCCCGGTGCTGGGGCTTTCCTCTCTTCACCGTACGGTACGCAGCCGGAGACGCTGCTGGATCGGGCGGGAAGGTCGGTATGGGGAAGGAACGGACCATGTGGATGAGGACGAGCGGATTGTCTATGTGGGAAGGAACAGTACACGCTATCACCCGGACCGGAGCTGCCACTATCTTTCCAATAAGCTGACAGCCGTATCCTGGGAGAGCGTTTCCAATAAGCGGAACACGGATGGCAGCAAATATTATCCCTGTTCGGCCTGCGCGAAAGGTGCGGGAAAGGGGAGTACTGTTTACATCATGCCAAGCGGCGGAAAGTATCATGCGCTGCAGGACTGCAAGGCGATCATGGCCTATGTGCGGGCGGTAAAACTAAAGGAAGTAAAGCATCTTGGAGCCTGTTCCTACTGTGGGGGATGAGGTGGAGCAGCAGATCGTGGAAACTGTGACGAGGCAGTGTTTTTGAGAAAATTTTTTATATAGCAGCGGAATTACATAACAGGAGAAGCATTATGAAGATAGAAATGGCACGTATGGGAGTGTTCCTTG
This sequence comes from Ventrimonas faecis, assembly GCF_040096075.1. NCBI lineage: Bacteria > Bacillati > Bacillota > Clostridia > Lachnospirales > Lachnospiraceae > Ventrimonas > Ventrimonas faecis. The sequence continues at coordinate 62,765 of NZ_JBBMFJ010000020.1, read as the reverse complement.
TTTTTTTGCTGGCGGCAGCCTGGCAGGATTTTGGAACAAAACAGGTTTCAACAGAACTCTTATGGTTATCCGGAACGGCAGCGCTGGTCTGCCAGTCACTGTCCGTACTGTGTCTGGCATTTATGAAAGAAGCAGGTGCAGAAGAAGCAGTACTTCCGTTTTTTCTGAATACCTGGGGACCTTATCTGGCGGGGGTATTACCTGGAGCAACGCTTCTGGTGCTTTCCAGACTGGGCTGTGGGATCGGTGTCGGAGACGGAGTCTTTTTTCTGGTGAGTGGACTGCTTCTCGGGCTGCGGCATAATCTGCTGTTTCTGTGTGGAACGGTACTGTGCTGCGGTTTGTTTGGCCTTGGGTATTATGTGTGGAGCCGGATGAGAGGAAACTATAAAGGAGGAAAAACAGAACTTCCGCTGCTGCCATTTGGTGTGATACCGGGAATTTGGACGGCAGTGTTGTATGTGACGGAGTTTCGGGCATTTGGAGCGTAGAATGCAGAGAGTGTCTGGACGCGGTGATGTCGGAGACTGTGCGAACACATGCCCTGTGAGCGGGCACAAATGTGCATGAATCCAGCAGGAGGGAAGGATGAAATTACGGGCAAGTATGACAGTAGAAGCGGCAGGAGTCATGGCGGTGGTGCTGACAACACTGCTGGTTCTGATGGGGCAGGCCATGAACTGGAGTGCCAGAGCTGCGGGAAGCTTTGCGCTGCATGAGACTGTGGAGCGGGAACGGCACCAGATCGAATATGCGGAGAAAAATCAGGTAAAGGAGCACGCGAACGGAAATAACTGGAGCCTGGAAATCACGGCACCGGTGTTTCGTCCGGAAAAAATGCTCAGGATGTGGAGTCTGGCGGAGGATAGGACATGAAGACCAGTTATCAGAGGGAACTGAAGCGGAATTATCTTATTGTGGAAATGGAAAAGTCTGATACGCGGGAAGAGCCGCCTTTTGAGCAGAAGATGTTGGAACAGAATCAGATTGATGGAATTTTGCGGTTTCAGGTGCGTCAGAAGGATGAAGAGATCCGCTTCTTTTACGAGATTACCTCAAAACAGCCGCTGTCCCGTCTGTTGGAAGGGCAGACAATTCAGGCAGAGCAGATCCGGGCCCTGATACTTGGGATTGCCAGGTCGCTGGATCACATGGAACAGTACCTGATCAGTGAAAAAAGTGTACTTCTGGATCCGGAATATTTATATGTGGATCCGGAAAGCCTGAAAGTCTGGCTGTGCCTGGTGCCGGGACTGGAATGCGATTTCCCGGAAGACTACAGTCGTCTTCTGGAGTACCTTCTTGGCAAGGTGGACCACCGGGATAAGGAGTCGGTGGTGCTGGCCTATGGCCTGTATCAGGAAACAAGAAAAGAAAATTACGGAATGGCGGATATTTTGCGGCTGGCACAGCAGAAAAGCGGTGTGAGCGGGCCAAACCACAAAAGTGGGGACGGAAGCAGATTATCAACTCCAGCAGGTTTGGAAATACCGCAGACGACAGAGCGGAGCAGGATTGAGGAAAAATCTTCAGAGCTTGTATTCAGGAAAAGAAAAAATGGAGAAGGAGAAATAGAAAACCGCACTGGATCAGGAAAAAAGGTGCAGATGAACAAACAGGAAAACAGCTGGCAGCTGGGAAAAGTGCGCGGAAATCAGATCCAGACAGACGCACAGGAAGAATCAGCCGGTCTGTTTGGCAAATGGAGACAGCGGAGAAAGGAACGAAAAGAAGAAAAAGAGAGAGAACTGGAGCGGGCCATGCAGATGCCATGGGATACCATCGCATTTGATGGCGGTTCTACGGAAGAATGGGGGAATCCGGAAGGAAACGGTAGAGCAGAATACAAAGCTGCGTATGGATCAGAACATGGCGGATTTAGGAATGACCTGAACCGCCGGGAAGACAAACAGAGGCCAGGGGAAGCTGTAGCGGCACAGAGCAGCGACACAATCCTGTTAAATGGGGAAATGAATGGAACCGCTGCGCAGGTAAAACGACTGACCGCGCTGGATCCGGGAGCAGAAGACATTGTCATTGCCTATTATCCGTTTATTATCGGAAAACAGGAAAATCTGGTGGACTATGTTCTGCACCGGGAGACCGTCAGCCGCCTGCACCTTCGCATCGACCGGAAGGAAGACCGCTACTATGTGCAGGACTTAAATTCCACAAACGGCACCATGGCAGGAGGCCATATGCTGGAAAATAACGAGATCATGGAAATCTGGGATGGAGTGGAGATCAGTATTGCGGGGGCGAGATATCGGTTTGAGTAAGAACAGATAAGGTGATGGAGCAGATAGAATCCTGGCTTGTGAACAGGAGGGGGAGATGCTAAAATGAGACATAATCTATGTAAATTCAAAGCGGCAGGATGATACGGAACTTGGACGGCTGATGCATGATCTTCACTGTGTGGATGCCGACAAAATGTATAACAGCATTTTAGCAGAGCGGATCTTCTGCCCAGAAGATATCGTAAGGCTCCAGAGTTTTGCAGATGCGCAGGGCAGCAGGCGCGCTCCAGAGACTGTGCAGCTCGCACATGATTTCCATTTGATTACCGACGGCATCACGGATCTGCTGGAATGGTTTCAGTCCGGCTTCCAGGTCTTCTGCGGAAATCCAGTTACCCTGCGTCTTTGCGGCAAAGGGGTCAAAAGGCCAGATCTTCATAATTTTATAGCCTTCGCTTAAAAGGCTTTTGGCAAGAGCGCCTGCATTGCGGTTAAACGCGATCTGATCATCATAAGGACCACGCATTTCATCTTTGTCGGTAATCATGCGGCGGCTGGTTCCGGAGTTGTAGGCACTGCTGCTGGCATTGAAGGAGTAACCGGAGCAGGTGTTGTAAACCTGGATGGAAGCGCGGGATGCGCCGCCCAGGGCCTCATAAACCGGGATGCCGTGGCGTTTTCCGGCCAGATCCCAGAGGGCAATATCAATGGCGCTGGCTGCACGGACCTCCGCGCTGGCACTGTGAAAGCCAACATACGGGGTTAAGAGCGTGCGGGAAATCAGCTCAATATTTCTCGAATCCTGCCCGATCAGCCACGGGCAGATATCATGGTGGATGATGGTTTCAATGGCGGCAGTACCGCGCCAGGCTTCCCCCAGGCCGGTGAGATTTTCGTCAGTTTCGATTTCAACCCAGATGCTGTTAGGGAACTGCTCCAGGCGGATAGTGCGGACATTGGTAATGATAGACATGGAAAAACCTCCTCATCAAAAAGATTAAGGAAATTATAGTACGCGCAGACTGTACAATCAACGGATTTTGTACATGGATTTTTCCGGACTGATACGGTAAGATAATGAATGAACTGTAACATAGAAAGTATTGTGAAAAGAACGGAGTTTACATGAACCAGTATCAGAACCCTTATTATATGGTGCCGCAGCGCCGCCCCCGTGCCTGGGTGAACGGCACCCTGATCGTCTTAAATATTCTTTACTTTTTGTATCTGGAGTTGACCGGTTCCACGGAAGACGCGTACTTCATGCTGGAGCATGGGGCCATGTACGGTCCGTTTATCCTGGAAGAGCATGAATATTACCGGCTGCTGATATCCATATTTATGCACTTTGGCATCAACCATATTGTGAATAACATGCTGGTGTTGTTTGTGCTTGGAGATAATCTGGAGCGGGCGCTGGGAAAGGTGAAGTATCTGATCTTTTACCTGATCTGTGGAGTGGGAGCCAATGTGATCTCCCTGCTCTTTGAGATGCCGTCTGGTGACTGGTCCGTGGGAGCCGGGGCATCCGGCGCAATCTTTGGCGTGGTTGGCGGGCTGATCTATGTGGTGGCCGTGAACAAGGGACGGCTGGAGGATTTAAGCACGCGGCAGCTTGTGACCATGGCGGCCTTTTCCCTGTACCTTGGCTTTATCAGCACCGGCGTGGATAACACCGCCCATATAGCGGGACTGATAATCGGAATCATTCTGGCGGCCATTCTGTACCGCAAACCAAAGCGTACTTGCAGAGCGGATATCTGGGGTGTATAATGTGCGATAAGTAGTAACTGTTCAGTAGGTCTGCGCATTCACTGCGCTGACCGTATGAAAACATGGGCTTGCAGGCAAAAATCCCATTGCCGAAGGCAATTTTCAATGGATTTTTGCCCGTAACTGTGAGGGTACTGAACAGTTACGATAAGTAATAGCAGTGCCGAAAACGAGCAGAGCGCAATGACCGTGCTTGCACGGGTCAGTGCGGGAGGCGTGGTTTCGATAGGGCGAAAGCCCGACAGTTCAAAAACACGGAGTGTTTTTGAACAGGGCACGCGAGAAATAAAATGGAGGAAACGACAATGAGAGATGACAACTGCATTTTCTGCAAAATCGCAAACGGCGAAATCCCATCTGCAACCGTATATGAGGATGATGATTTTCGCGCAATTCTGGATTTAGGCCCGGCATCGAAAGGCCACACCCTGATTCTGCCGAAGAATCATTATAAAGACCTCTGTGAGGCAGATGAGACCGTTATGGCAAAGATTTTGCCGTTAGCCGCAAAGCTTGGAAAGTCTATGAAGAGCCAGCTTGGCGCAAGCGGATTCAATGTAGTTCAGAACAACGGAACCAGCGCAGGACAGACCGTGTTCCATCTGCATGTTCATGTGATTCCGCGTTATGAAGGCGGTCCGGATATGGTAAACTGGGCACCGGGCAAGCCGGAGCAGGAGGAGCTGGCACAGACTGCGGAGACTCTGAAAGCAGGACTGTAAAGCAGAGTTAGAAACTGGCTCAGAATAAAGCACCGAAATGAAAAAGGGCATTGTACGGAAGTATGATTTCGTACAATGCCCTTTTGGCATTTGGATTAATGCATACAGATTAGCATCGGGGGCTTATTTGTCGGTGTCTTCCTTCTCCGCATAAGACGCGATCAGTCCCATCACAATATTTACCGCATCGGACAGCTCACTCTTCTCCATAGCGTCTACGAATTTCCGGCGGTTCTCGTAAGTGTTCTCAATGGCATCGTACAGGGTGTCGCTAGTAACGTTTTCTTCCTCCAGAACGGTAGAAAAGCCCTGCTTTTCAAAGGACCGTGCGTTTAAGATCTGGTCGCCGCGGCTGGCTGCTGCGGAGAGCGGAATTAAGATGTTTGGCTTTCTCAGAGCCAGAATTTCGCAGATGGAGTTTGCGCCTGCGCGGGACAGGATGATGTCGGCTGCGGCAAACAGGTGGCGCAGCGGAGCGTCTACGTATTCGTACTGTACATATCCCGGGCGGCCGATGAGGCCTTCATCCAGATGGCCTTTCCCGCAGATATGTATTACCTGATATTTTTGCAGAAGCTTGGGCAGCAGTTCACGGACTGCGTTGTTTATGGCTACGGCACCCAGGCTTCCACCAATGACCATGATGATCGGTTTGGCGGCGGAAAGACCGGTGAAGTTGAGGCCGGTCAGACGGTCGCCCTGCAGCAGCTCGCGGCGGATTGGGGATCCGGTGAGGACGGCTTTGTCTTCCGGCAGATACTGTAAGGTCTCCGGGAAGTTGCAGCATACCTTGGCAGCGGATGGGATACAGATCTTGTTGGCCAGGCCCGGGGTCATATCAGACTCGTGGATAATGGTCGGAATTTTGAAATGTTTTGCGGCCAGAACCACCGGAACGGACACAAAACCGCCTTTGGAGAATACTACATCCGGACGGTATTTCTTTAAGAGAGAGCGCGCCTCGGCATATCCTTTGATGACGCGGAACGGATCGGAAAAGTTTTTGATGTCAAAGTAACGGCGCAGCTTGCCGGATGAGATGCCATCATACGGAATTCCGGCTCCCTCAATCAGTTTTTTCTCAATGCCGTTGTAGGATCCGATGTAGTGGATCTCGTAGCCGCGCTCCTGCAAAGACGGCAGCAGGGCCAGATTCGGTGTAACGTGTCCGGCAGTACCGCCGCCGGTTAAAACGATTTTCTTCATATAGAAATACCTCCGGTTGGATATAAAAAACATGCTTGTAAAAATATCTGTATTACTATAGTAACCGCCGGGGGAAAAATGTCAACCCCGAATCACCATGGACAATCAGTTCGGCCGGCATGGCAATGTGGCGCGATACAATGTCGTTGCCTTTCCATGAAAGATTTGTTAGACTGATAGAGAAAGGCAGTAAAAACTGCAGGGAGCAGGACATTGCATCGCTTGCAGGGAAAAGACGGCTCCTGAAACAAGAACCAGAAATAGCAAACAGAAAGCAGAGGAAATCATATATGTTAGGAATCATCGGCGCCATGAAGGCGGAAGTAGAGCAGTTAAAGCAGGAAATGAAGCAGCCGGAGGTTGTAACTGTGGCTGGCATGGAGTTTTATAAGGGAACCATCGGCGAGAAAGAGGTCGTTGTGGTTCAGTCTGGAATCGGCAAGGTCAGCGCAGCACTGTGTGTGCAGATCCTGGCAGACCGTTTTGGTGTGGACGGCGTGGTCAATACCGGCATCGCGGGTTCTCTGAAGGCTGAGATCAACATCGGTGATCTGGTACTTTCCACCGATGCGATTCAGCACGATGTGGACGCTACTAACTTTGGTTACCCGTTAGGCGAGATCCCGCAGCTGGGCACTCTGACCTTTGAGGCGGATGAGCGCCTGCGCGGTCTTGCAAAGAAGTGCTGCGAGGAGGTAAACCCGGATATCAGCGTTTATGAGGGCAGAGTCCTGACCGGAGACCAGTTCATCTGTGATAAGAAAAAGAAAGAGTGGCTGAGCGAGACCTTTAACGGTTCCTGCACCGAGATGGAGGGCGCGGCCATTGCCCAGGCGGCTTACTTAAATAAGATCCCATTTCTGATCGTGCGCGCCATCTCCGACAAGGCCGATGACAGCGCCTCCATGGATTATCCGGAGTTTGAACGTCAGGCCATCATCCACAGCACGAATCTGACCCGCGCGCTGATCCTGGCATATTAATCAGCCTGGTTGGCATATGGAACAGGTGATTCGAGTGCGGAGACCTGAAAGTGGTATCATGTTGTGGCTGAACCTCAAGGTAATGCGCGTTTTTTAGCAGAATTTGACGAACGATTCTGAGCTCCCTGAACTTTTCAAACGGTGACCGGGCAGTTATAATGATACCTGTCGAGACACTATAGCAGCTGCGGCTTCTGGCGGAACGGATCCTGAAACGCCAGAGGTATCAGGAGCAGCTGCAAAAAGGAAAAGAAAGGGGAGCTGTTTTTATGCTGCAATTACTGGAAACAGGCCGCGCGCTCTATGCGCTGGCAGCACTTTGCGTACTGGGGATTCTGTCACGGATGGTTACCCGGCATGCCTACAAAAGATTGCTGAAGGAAAGCAAAGACCTTTCACTGACCAGAAACAAAAGTCTGAAGGAACTCCGGCAGAGAGCGGAGAATACATATCGTGTGAATCAGGGACTGGTAGACAGCGGTGCCTGGCTGGAGCATCAGCTGTATGAATTCCGGACCATGGGAATCAGGCTTTCTGCCTGGAGCGGCATGGGCGCCCGGTGGACGTGGCTCTGCCTGCTGCTTGGCGGAGCAGCAGCATTTTTTTCTTACTGGTATCGTCTGGATACCTATTATGTAGTCCTCTATGGCGGCGGAGCGGTGCTCATGGCCATGCTGACCATGCTGTTTGACGGCGGAATTGCGGGTGATTTAAAGGAGCAGCTTCTGATCAGCCTGCAGGATCAGATTGACAACGTGGTAGGACCGAAAATGGCGCGCAATCTTTCTATGGAAAACGGACGCACAGAGGGCATGGGGGACCGGGGAGCGCTGCGCAATGTGAGCCGTCTGGTGGACCGTGCCGGACGCATGGGCCGGGTGGAGCCGGAAGAGGACGAAGAACAGAACGCACGGACGGCCCAGCCTGTGTCCGGCGGTCGCAGAGAGAACCGCAGAAACGGAGGGCGTGCTTCCTCGTCGGTAAAAGCCGCGGCTCCGGCTCCGGAGACTCCGGAAAAGGAAAGTATCCGGGATGCGGACTTTATTAAGCGGGGACTGGAGCAGATGGCAGCCAGCCGGGAGAAAAACCGCGGCGGCGATGAAAACTGGATCCGGGATTTAAAACCGGAGGAGGTAGAGCTGATCGGAGATATTCTGAAACAGTATCTGGCCTGAGAAAATATTGAGATCTGATGAAATTGCTGCTGTTTACATAACATATGGACAGCAGACGTGAATCCATCTGACAAAAAAGGGGAGGCGTTTCCAATTGACGGAGGCGTCTCCCTTTTTGCCTTTTTATTCTTCAATCACTTCAATCTCCAGATAATCAAAATCAATCTGTTCAATAAAGCTGTCCTTTGTAAAACGCGTTTTGGCGTGGCGTTTAAAGTCATTGATATTGGAGGAAAGCCAGATTGGTTTCCCAAGATCAAATTCATAACAGATATCATCCAGTGACTGGAATACCATATTGGTGCGGGACATGCTGTAATCAGTCTGGCAGATCACAGTATCTTTGATCAGGTGGTTGTCCTTCCAGATTTTTCCCCACATACGGAACATATCGTTTCTCCTTTCGGATTACAACCGGATGTCCTTTTCATAAACATTCGGAATTGTTAGTTGCAGTTTACAGGCAGGAATTTTCCAAGCTGAAAATTCCGTATGAACAGTAACGAGTATACGTGATTATTCGGATTCTGTAAAGCGGTGGACCGCAGATTGTCGTTACTGCTTGCACAACGTGTGACCAGCAGCAGATTGTCGGATCCTGTTACATTCGCTTGTAGTTCGAATCAGAATGTAGTAAACTGTAAACAGTATATTTCGAAGAGAAAGCTTTCGCGGAAAACAAAATTCCGGGGACGGGGCTTTGTTTTGCAAAGCTTGCGAAGGAGGAAACGGATATGGCGCAGACCATAGAGGAATGCCTGGACTATCTGGCAGCAGCAAGAGAATCTGTTGAGGAACTGTCATTAGCCGCAGATCGGGAGGATCAGTTAAAACAGGACGAAAGCCGTTTGAAAAAAGCTCTGGATACAGAGAAGAAGCAGATGGCAGATGCCGTTGGTTCTACGGTAAAAAAACGAAGAGACGATATCAATTCCAGCTATGACGCGGAAATCAATAAAGCACAGGATCAGTTAAAAAAAGCCCGGGCAAAGCGGGAAAAGGCCAAGAATCAGGGCATGAAGGAGCGCATTGCGGAGGAGACTTCCGAGCTTCATGAGTACAACAAGGAGCTGCTTGCCCGCATGAAGGCAAAGTTCCGGGAATATCATGCGCCGTCCTGGTGCAGAAGCCGTCTGTATTACAGCCTTTATATGCCGCGCTGGGCAAAGGAGTTTTTCAGTCTCCTGATTTTTATCGCGCTGTTTTTCCTGGCACTTCCGTTTGGAATTTATATGCTTCTGCCCCAGCATAAAACCTGGTATCTGGCTCTTGTTTATGTGGCGGATATCCTGATCGTGGGCGGCATTTATATGTGGATCGGCAATCATACCAAGCTCCAGTACGCAGAGTGTTTAAAAGAGGGACGCCAGATCCTGGATCAGATGCACTCTAATGACAAAAAAATCAAAGTCATTACCGGTACCATTCGTAAGGACCGCAATGAGTCCCAGTACGATCTGGAAAAATACGATGATGAGATTGCGCGGCTGACTCAGGAACTCAACGAAGTGGCTGCAAAGAAGAAAGACGCACTGAACACCTTTGAAAGTGTGACAAAAAACATTTTACAGGATGAAATCGAGCACGGACACCGGGAAAAAATCGCGGAACTGGAGCGTGAATATGAGGACGTAAAACGTCAGCTTCAGCTCACCACGGCAGAAGTGAAGGCACGCCGCCTTACACTCACGGACCAGTATGGAAGTCATCTGGGCAAAGAATTTCTGGATCCGTTCAAACTGCAGGATTTAAGCAATATTCTGCAGCAGGGACGGGCATCCAATATCAGCGAAGCCATCGGTGTTTATCAGGAGGATGAGCGGAAACACTGATACGAATAAAAGTTGTCCGGCCTGCCTATAATAGGAGTAACAAAACGGCGCAGGCGGGATGAAATCATGAAAAAACGAATCAGAGAGCAGGACATTTACTATTTTGATTCCGGAGAGCAGGAAGACACCGGGCTGTGTGCCGGCATGCTCCGGCAGATGATCGGCGAGATTATGTGCAGGGAGAATCGAAAGGGGATCCTGCTCTTTTGTATTGGAACGGACCGTTCCACCGGGGACAGCCTGGGGCCGCTGATCGGCCATAAGCTGCGGGATCTGCAGCGGAAAAACGGGAGGGTCCAGGTGGTGGGAACCCTGGACTGCCCGGTTCACGCCATGAATCTGGAACAGGCTATTTTTATGGTGCGGCGCTGTTATCCGGACCATGTGATCGTGGCGGTGGATGCATCGGTGGGCAGGAGCGAGCATGTGGGCTGCATTACCCTGGGAAAAGGCGCGCTCCGGCCAGGCCTTGGAGTCTGCAAGGAACTGCAGGCGGTGGGCGACATCTTTATCACCGGGATTGTAGGGGGCTGCGGAAGCTGCGATCCGCTGATGCTGCAGAGCGTGCGTCTTTCCGTGGTGATGCGGATGGCTGATTATATCTGCGACAGCGTGCGGCAGGCGCTGGTTCCGGAAACCCACAATTTTTGTCGAAGAGTTTTATAGATTCCATGACGCAAACTGACAAATTATACGGGCACTTCGTGGTATGATGCAGCAAACGGGCCGCGGACAGGCACAAAATGATTCCTGCTTACGCATTGCGCAAACAGGCACAAAATACGCTTTGTCTGCGGTTACAAACATCATGCTGCGGGGTGAGATTATGGGTGAACTTTATAATCCGTATCCGAAACTGCCGAAAAATATCCGGCAGGTCGGGGAGCGGGATCAGGTGGTAAAGCTTTATATTGAGGATTATGTTAATACATATCTGAAAAGACTGTATCCGGCCGGCGGACAGGATCTGCGGGTCGGCCTTCTGCTGGGGGAAATCCGCACGGAGGACGGCGTTCCGTATCTGTTTATTGACGGGGCGCTGGAGATGGAGCAGGTGACCCGGGAAGGGGAAAAGGTGGAATTTACGGAGGAAGCCTGGAAAAAAGCATATCAGGTCATGGAGCAGATGTTCCCCCACCGGAGTGTGCAGGGCTGGTTTCTGTGCGGAGCTCCGGGCTGCGCGTTAAGTCCGCTGGATTACTGGAAACAGCATGGACAGTATTTTTCCGGGAAAAACCAGCTGATGTACTTAAATTCCGGGCTGGAAGGGGAAGAAGCCATTTACACGGCTTCGGAGGATGGATTTTACAAACTCCGGGGGTACAGTATCTATTATGAGCGGAACCAGATGATGCAGGATTATATGGTCTCCAGAAAGGACGCAAGGCGCGTGGAGAGCGGAACCAGGGATATGGTAATCCAGGATTTCCGCGACCGGATGGAGGAGCGGCGCCAGAGTGTGGGACATGCCCGTTCTACCATCGGACTTCTGGGCGGAACCTGCAGTGTGCTGGCGGTTTTGGTCCTGGCCGGAGGCCTGGTCATGTTTGGGAATTACCGGAAAATGAAGGATATGGAGGCGGTGATCGCTTCGGTGATGCCATCGGCTGTTAAGAGCAGCGGGCTGCGTTCCTTTGCCGGGCAGAGTGGAGATGGCGAACTGGAGGTGGAGTCTGTGCCGGGAGAGGTTTACCCGACGCTGGCGGACATCGTGATTGATCAGGAGAGTGGAGATGGCGCGGATGCGGCTGGAAACAGCACTGCGGGAAGCGAAGCCGGCGCTGGTGTGGACGGAAGTGGAACAGGCAGTGCAGTCGGAGCCAGTGGGACGGGCAGCGCAGGAGCCGGTGTGGCAGCCAGCCAGGCTGGAAACGGAACAGGCAGTGCAGCCGCAGCCGGGAGCAAACATGCGGAAACAGCTGCTTCCGAAATCAGCGCACCCCACGGCGGAAACGCAGGCGCCTCCGCGGATGCGGCTCCTGCGGCAGCAGTGGTGCAGATTCCGTCCGATGCTGTAAAATATGTGGTTCAGGAGGGGGAAACCCTGTATGGAATCTGCATGGAACGGTATCACAGTATGGCTCAGATTCCACAGATCTGCGCATGGAACGGACTGGCGGATGAGAATCATATTTCCGTGGGGCAGGAGTTGTATCTTCCTGCGAAATGATGTATACTGAAACATATATCCTTCACTGCGAGAGGTAACGGAAAGGCTAGGAGACAAAAGAGATGAGTGATTTCGGCTCCATGAGCAGAGAAAGCAAGAAAGATAAGCTGCGCAGACAGATCGTCCGGCCGCAGCAGCCCGCATGGAACGCTGATCCGGAAGAAGACAGTGAAGCTGTGGTGCGCAAGGCCCACAACCGGGTTTTACGTCACAGGTGGGCCCTGGTGATTCTGGTGCTGCTTCTGATCGGAGGCGGCGCGGCGGCCTGGATTTTTTATCAGCGCAATTACCGCTATTCCGGTTATGATACGGCATGGCAGGTGGACTTAAACGAGGGAAGCCTCGTGGGCTATGAGAGTTTTGGAACGAATGTTTTAAAATATACCAAGGATGGCGCGTCCTATCTGGACAACCGCGGACGCACGGTCTGGACGGAAAGTTACGAAATGAATTCTCCGGTAATTTCCGTAAAAGGGGATTATGCCGCCATTGCGGACATGCAGGGGAACAGCATTTACATATGCAACACAGACGGCACACAGGGACAGGCTACAACGGTACTGCCCATCAGCAAGGTGGCAGTGTCCGGTACCGGTGTTACGGCAGCCGTGCTGGAGGATTCCACATCCAGCTACATCACGTTTTTCAAGAAAGACGGTACATCTCTGGATATCACCGTAAAAACCAATATGTCAGGAGACGGTTATCCGCTGGATATTGCGCTGTCGGATGACGGAACCCAGCTCATGTGTTCCTTTGTGTATCTGCAGGGCAGCGAGCTGAAAAACCGTGTGGTATTCTACGATTTTTCGGAGATCGGAAAGAACGTTCCGAACCGTCTGGTAGGTGGTTTTGACGATGAATTCCAGGGTGATATGGTACCCCGGGTAACATATATGGGTGATCCGTATTCCTGCGCGTTTTCCGGCAAGGCTCTGACTTTTTTCTCTTCCAGAAATCTGGCATCACCGGAGCTTCTGGAACAGAGAACCATAGAGGAGCGCATTGACAGCGTATTTTATTCCGACGAATACGCGGCAGCCATTGTCCGCAACACCAACGGAGAGTACGGAAGCCGTCTGGAGGTCTACAAAAAGGACGGAACCCATGTGCTGAGCAAGGAATTCAATTTCGAATATACCCATGCGGATTTTGATGGAGATCTGATCATCCTGTACAATGAAGATTCCTGCAGGATTTATAATATGAGTGGAACAGAAAAGTTTGACGCAACCTTCGACTTCCCTGTTTCGAGGATCAGAAAAGGGCGGTTCCCGGGAACACTGGTGGTAACCGGTCCGCAGCAGATGCGGGAGCTGAAGCTGCATTAACCACATATGCAATACAAAATTATATCATACCAGGAGGTCTCACCAATGAACACTATCGATACCATGTCTGTGAACGCGATCCGCGTATTATCCGCAGACGCGATCCAGAAAGCTAAATCCGGTCATCCGGGTCTCCCGTTAGGCAGTGCTCCGGCAGCATATGAGCTCTGGATGAACCACATGAACCACAATCCGGCAGATCCGCAGTGGGCAAACCGCGACCGCTTTATCTTATCCGGCGGTCATGGCTCCATGCTGTTATACTCCCTGCTCCATTTATTCGGATATGGCGATCTGTCCAAGGAAGATCTGATGAATTTCCGTCAGTTAGGCTCCAAGACCGCAGGCCATCCGGAGTATGGCCACACCGTTGGTGTTGAGGCTACCACCGGACCGTTAGGTGCCGGCATGGGCATGGCAGTCGGCATGGCAGCAGCAGAGGCACATCTGGCAGCCATCTTCAACAAAGAAAACTATCCGGTCGTTGACCATTACACCTATGTACTGGGCGGCGACGGCTGTATGATGGAAGGCATTTCCTCCGAGGCATTCTCCCTGGCAGGAACCCTGGGCCTCTCCAAGCTCATCGTATTATATGATTCCAACCGCATCTCCATCGAGGGAAGCACCGATATCGCATTCACCGAGAATGTACAGGAGCGCATGGCTGCATTTGGCTTCCAGACTCTGGACGTTGCAGATGGCAACAACTTAGAGGAAATCGGCAAAGCCATCGAGGAGGCAAAGGCAGATACCACCCGCCCGTCCTTCATCACCATCCATACCCAGATCGGTTACGGCTGCCCGGCTAAACAGGGCAAGGCAAGCGCGCATGGCGAGCCTTTAGGTGAGGAGAACATTGAGGCTATGAAGGACTTCCTGGGCTGGCCGTCTAAGGAGCCGTTCTATGTACCGCAGGAGGTTTATGACCACTACGCAAAGGCTGCAGAGGAGAAGGCAGAGGTTGAGGCAGCATGGAACGTGATGTTCGCTGCATACTGCCAGGAGTACCCGGAGATGGAAGCACTCTGGAACCAGTACTACGGCGGCACCGACGAGCTGGCAAAAGTACTCATGGAGGATGAGTCCTTCTGGGCAAACAGCGAGAAGGCTGAGGCAACCCGTAACCTGTCCGGCAAGGTCATCAACAAGTTAAAAGACCGCATGCCGAACCTGATCGGCGGTTCTGCTGACCTGGCTCCGTCCAACAAGACTCATATGAATGATGAGGCAGATTTCTCCAAGGCAGATTACGCTGGCAGAAACATGCACTTTGGCGTCCGGGAGCTGGCTATGACCGCAATCGGAAATGGTATGATGCTGCACGGCGGCCTGCGTACCTACGTATCCACCTTCTTCGTATTCAGTGATTACACCAAGCCGATGGCACGTCTGTCTGCTTTAATGAAACTGCCGTTAACCTTCGTATTCACCCACGACAGCATTGGCGTAGGTGAGGATGGCCCGACCCATGAGCCAATCGAGCAGCTGGCTATGTTCCGCGCAATGCCGAACTTCCATGTATTCCGTCCGTGTGACGCAACCGAGACCGCAGCTGCATGGTACAGCGCAGTAACCTCCAAGACCACCCCGACCGCACTGGTACTTTCCAGACAGAACCTGGCTCCGATGCCGGGCAGCTGCAAGGATACGTTAAAGGGCGGCTATGTCATCGATGACTGCGAGGGAACCCCGGATCTGATCCTCATTGCTTCCGGTTCCGAGGTAGAGTTATCTGTAAAGGCAAAAGAGATTCTGGCAGCAGAGGGCAGAAAGGTACGCGTCGTATCCATGCCGTGTATGGATCTGTTCGAGGAGCAGTCCGCAGAATACAAGGAGTCCGTACTTCCGAAAGCTGTTCGCAAACGTGTTGCGGTAGAAGCACTGAGCGACTTTGGCTGGGGCAAATATGTTGGCCTGGACGGCGCATGTGTGACCATGACTGGTTTCGGTGCAAGCGGTCCGGCAGCACAGCTCTTTGAGCACTTTGGATTTACTGCAGAGCACGTTGCTGAGGTAGCACGCAGCCTGTAAGATATGATAAAATGAACATGTAGTCCGTACCGCCCGGCAGAAAACTGCCGGGCGATGTGGGTTTTGGGAAGGAGCAAGATATGCACGAAAGCGAAAAAAAATGCATTGGAATTGACGTGGGGGGAACTTCAGTCAAGATCGGTTTATTTGAAACGGATGGCACCCTGCTGTTTAAATGGGAGGTTCCGACCAGAAAAGAAGAGGGCGGCCGCTATATATTAGAGGATGTGGCAGCATCCATCCGGGAAGTCCTCACGGAAAAAGAGATCCATCTGTCAGATATCCTTGGAGCAGGCATGGGAATTCCGGGGCCGGTTCTGCCGGACGGTTATGTGGAGGTCTGCGTAAACCTGGGCTGGCGGGATGTGAACCCGCAGAAAGAACTGAGCGCCATGCTGGACAACATTCCGGTTAAGAGCGGAAACGATGCCAATGTGGCAGCCCTGGGCGAGATGTGGCGCGGCGGCGGCATGGGCTTTACCGATATTGTCATGGTAACCCTGGGAACCGGCGTGGGCGGCGGCATTATCATTGATGAGAAGATCATTGCCGGAAAACACGGACTGGGCGGAGAAATCGGCCATATTCATATCCGCGATGAAGAGTGGGAACACTGTAACTGCGGCGGAGTGGGCTGCGTGGAGCAGATTGCCAGCGCCACCGGCATTGCCAGAGAGGCAAGACGCCGCATGGCCGGAGAAGAGACTCCGTCCGTCCTTCGCCAGTATGGGGATGATGTAACCGCGAAGGATGTTCTGGATGCAGCGAAGGCCGGAGATGAGCTGGCTCTCTCCGTTGTGGAGACCGTGGGCCGTTATCTGGGCATGGCGCTGGCAGGTATTGCCATGACCGTGGATCCGGAGATGTTTGTCATTGGCGGCGGCGTTTCCAAGGCAGGCCAGTTCCTGATCGATATCATTGACAAATACTATCAGCATTACTCTCCGATTTCCCAGAACAAGGGTATCATTGGACTTGCGAAGCTGGGAAATGACGCGGGAATCTACGGGGCAGCCCGCCTGGTACTTGGGTAGAATAGCAAATGTATTGAAAAAAGAAATACCCGGAGCGTGATTGCTCCGGGTAAACTATTGCAAAACCGCGTAAAATCATATAAAATGAGGAGACCCCGGTGGACTTTCGTCCAACCGGGGCAATTATGAAAAATCTATGTGCAATTTGACTGTTTCATCAAGTTACAACCGTTTTCTTAAGATGT
The DNA here is from genome assembly GCF_040096075.1 of Ventrimonas faecis. Lineage (NCBI taxonomy): Bacteria > Bacillati > Bacillota > Clostridia > Lachnospirales > Lachnospiraceae > Ventrimonas > Ventrimonas faecis. The sequence goes on along the minus strand of NZ_JBBMFJ010000020.1, from coordinate 46,080 downwards.
TTTTAGTATAGGGGAAAGTTGTGAATAAATTATGAACAACGAATGAACAAACTGTAAAACATAGTGCAAAATCTATAATTATATTTCGCGTGGAAACGATTCTTTGTGAAAATAGCAAAAAGAGATTCTAATAAATACCAACAAGAGGAGGACATTATGTCAGAAGAGAGAAGAAGACGGACCATCGTAATCGGTCATAAGAATCCGGATACCGATTCCATCTGTTCCGCAATCTGCTACGCAGCATTAAAATCCAAAATCACCGGAAAAGAGTATGTGGCAGGCCGTGCCGGTCATGTCAACGAGGAGACCCAGTATGTACTGAACTACTTCAGCGTAGAGGCTCCGCAGCTGGTAGAGAGCGTAAAGACCCAGGTGAAGGATATTGAAATCCGCGCGACCAAGGGTGTGGACCGCAACATTTCCTTAAAGAAAGCATGGAACCTGATGCAGGATGCCCATGTTGTAACCCTGCCGGCAGTCAGCGCGAAGGGTGTGCTGGAAGGCCTGATCACCGTCGGTGATATCACCAAATCCTACATGAACGTGTTAGACAGCAGCATTCTTTCCAAAGCGCACACCCAGTACAAGAACATTCTGGAGACCCTGGAGGGCGCTATGGTTGTGGGCGATGAGAATGATTACTTTGATCAGGGTAAGGTTCTGATTGCAGCAGCAAACCCGGACATGATGGAGTACTACATTTCCGAGCATGACCTGGTTATCCTGGGAAACCGTTACGAGTCCCAGCTGTGCGCCATCGAGATGGAGGCAGACTGCATCATCGTCTGCGAGGGCGCGGCCGTTTCCATGACCATCCGCAAGCTGGCTCAGGAGCATGGCTGCACCGTTATGACTACTCCGTACGATGCTTACACCGCAGCACGTCTCATCAACCAGAGTATGCCGATTGGCCATTTCATGAAGACCGAGGACCTGATCACCTTTGAGGACAGCGACTGCATCGATGATGTGAAAGAGGTTATGGCAAGCAAACGTCACCGTGACTTCCCGGTTCTGGACAAGGACGGCAAATACCTGGGCATGATCTCCCGCAGAAACTTACTGGGTGCCAAGGGAAAGCAGATCATCCTGGTAGACCATAACGAGAAAAACCAGGCGGTAGACGGTCTGGAGAACGCGGACATCCAGGAGATCATCGACCATCATAAGCTGGGTACTGTTGAGACCATCTCTCCGGTATTCTTCCGCAACCAGCCGGTGGGCTGCACCGCAACCATCGTTTACCAGATGTACCATGAGAACAATGTGGAGATTGACAAGGCCACCGCAGGCATGCTCTGCAGCGCGATCATCTCCGATACCCTGTTATTCCGTTCCCCGACCTGCACTCCGATTGATAAAATGGCAGCTACCGAGCTTGCAAAGATTGCTGAGATTGACATGGACCGCTACGCAGCAGACATGTTCTCCGCAGGAAGCAACCTGCGCGGCAAGAGCAATGACGAGATCTTCTATCAGGATTTCAAGCTGTTCAACTCCGGCAAGACCAGCTACGGCGTAGGCCAGATCAGCTCCCTGAACGCAGACGAGCTGGTAGAGTTAAAAGAGCGCCTGCTTCCCTTCTTAAAGAAGCCGCATGAGGAGCACGGCGTGGATATGATCTTCTTTATGCTGACCAATATCCTGACCGAGTCCACCTCCCTGCTCTGCGAGGGCGAGGGCGCAGAGGAACTCATCCGTACCGCATTCCATATGGAAGAAGCCGGTGCAGACGATGAGGCTAACGTGGTAGAGCTTCCGGGCGTGGTATCCAGAAAGAAACAGCTGATCCCGTCCATCATGATTGCCTGCGAGGCATAAGGAGAAAATTATGGGAAAACAGAGCTGGCGGGGCGGCAACATGCTGTACCCGGTTCCGGCCGTGATGGTAAGCTGCACACGGCCGGGCGAAAAGCCAAACATTATAACGGTAGCCTGGGCCGGAACCGTCTGCTCTGCCCCGGCTATGCTCTCCATTTCCGTGCGGAAGGAGCGCTATTCTTACGACATCATCAAAGAGACCGGAGAGTTTGTGGTGAATCTGGTGACGAAGGATCTGGTGTTTGCCACCGATTACTGCGGCGTGAAATCCGGCCGCGACACCGATAAATTCAAAGAGATGAAGCTGACACCGCTTCCATCTCAGCACATCAGCGCGCCGGGCATTGCGGAGAGTCCGTTAAACCTGGAGTGCAAGGTAAAACAGGTGGTGGAGCTTGGAAGTCACGATATGTTTATTGCGGAGATTCTGGGTGTCACCGTGGATGACCGCTACATGGATGAGAAGGGAACCTTCCATTTAAATGACGCGAAGCTGGTAAGCTACTCCCACGGAACCTATTTTGAACTGGGAGAGAAGATCGGCACATTCGGATACTCAGTACGGAAAGATGACAAAAAGACTGTTCGCGGAAAAACTGCCGGAAAGGTGAGCGGGAAAAAGAACAGCAGAGAAAACCGGAAAGACAACAGCAAACGTTCAGAAGCAGCGAAGCACACACGGAGGAAAGCGAAATGAAATCAAACATTACCCTGGTAGGCATGCCGGCATCCGGCAAGAGCACCATTGGCGTTCTGCTGGCAAAACGCCTTGGCTATTCATTTGTAGATGTGGACATCGTGATCCAGGAGAAGACTGGACAGCTCTTAAAAGAGATCATCGCGGAGCGCGGGACGGACGGCTTTTTGAAGGTTGAAGAAGACATCAATGCAGAGCTGGAGACGGAGCGTTCCGTGATTGCTCCGGGTGGCAGCGTGATCTACGGACCGAAGGCCATGGAACACCTGCATGAGATCAGCACCGTGGTGTACTTAAAGCTGAGCTATGAAGATGTAAAGCAGCGCCTGGGTGACTTGAAAGACCGTGGTGTGGCCTTAAAGGATGGCATGACCCTGTTAGATCTTTACAATGAGCGCGTGCCGCTTTATGAAAAGTATGCGGATGTGACCATTGATGAGACCGGAAAGACGCTGGGTGCCTGCGTGGACGAACTCCGTAAGATTATGGAACAGCGGATGGAGGACAGCGAACTGTCCCGGTAGAACATTGCCGGGAGCAAGTACGCGGCCTGTGACAGCGGTACTACACTAGGTTCATGACGGGTTTCCAGCATTCCATCAGCCGCTCCAGCGAGAAGGCCGCGTTGGCGGGACTGGTGGACGGGCAGAGCACGGCCGGACGTCCGGTGACCGGTTCACAGTAGCGTCCGTAAAGCCGGAATGCCGTACCACCGTTGGCGATGATCGTTTGGATATCGGCTGCTTTCAAAATCCGGCTGATGTCCGCGGGAACCGCATTTTTGATACTGCTGTCGCTGGATCCTTTGATATCACAGGATGCAATGACATCCCAGAGAGCAAGACCATGTGTGAGAAGCATGGTCTTTTTTTCGTCTATGGACTGGGGAACCGGTACATTTAAAAGCAGTGCCATGAGCTTCCAGAAGCGGTTCTGCGGGTGTCCGTAGTAGAACTGGTTCTCCCGGGACTTCACGGAAGGAAAGCTTCCGAGGATCAGGATGCGGGAGTGTTCATCAAAGACCGGCTCAAAAGTATGCTGAACATGGGTGTAGCCTGGTGGAAGCGGATGGAAACTGGTATTCATGGAAAACCTCTTTCTGCGGGAAATCATTCGGACAATTCCCGCCTGTAAACAGTAGTGAACCCGTGACTGTGAAGGCACGGAACAGTTACGTTAACTGTATGCTTTTTTCAGGAGAAAGTCAATATCGCGGGCTTGAGGCTATGCAGCCTCAATGCTGTTCCCGCGTTGCGCAAACGGTAACGTAGCCTCTTTTGTTATGCTGCGTCTTGTGCTATACTAATTTCATAACTGTTCAGTACCCTCACAGTTACGGGCAAAAATCCATTGAAAATTGCCTTCGGCAATGGGATTTTTGCCTGCAAGCCCATGTTTTCATACGGTCAGCGCAGTGAATGCGCAGACCTACTGAACAGTTACCTAATTTCATATGTTATGAAAGTGAATGGCAGTTCGTGCATTGCATGAATTGGAACAAACTGACAGGAAAAAGGGGCATGGTGCTATGGAACAGGATGAGAAACAGAAGGCAGTGGCCGATCTTCTGACCGATTTATCAGAGGAACATCTCTGGGCGTGTATCGTGGCGTTTCAGGGAGAACCGCTTCGCACCATGTCCGGGCTTCCGTATTCCTACACATTAAAGGAAGGAAAGCACGGCGGCCTGACAAAGGAACTCTGGGTCGACCGGCGGGAGAACAGCAAGTCCATCACCTGGAGCTCCATTCGGATGGCATTCCGGAATGTGCTGAAGATGAAAGAAGGCCTGGCAGAGGGAGAAAAGCCCTATGTGAAACGGCCGAAAGCGCTGGGCGATATCCGCGGAGTCTCTTATATTTATCCGCTCTTTGACCGGTTTGGCCTGATTGAGACTGGCGCGGGAAAACGAAGTGACGCGGAGCAAGGAGTACAGCTGTGCCTGCAGCTGGAAGAGATGACAGAAGGTGAACCGACATGAACTTAAAGGAACAGCAGTATGTATGCGCGCTGGCGCGCTGCCAGAGCCTTTCCCGGGCGGCGGAGGAGCTTTTCATTTCTCCCTCGGCGCTGAGTGTTTACATCAGCAATCTGGAAAAATATCTGGGAGTACGTCTGTTTGAGCGTATGGGAAGAGGCAAGGCCTTTGTACTGACATCCATCGGAGAAGAATATGTGGTGCGGGCCGAGAAAATGCTGGAGCTGAAGGCAGAATTCGACAGGCTGGTGGAGAATGAACTGCACAGGAGCCATCCGGCTATCCGCGTGGGAATCCAGCAGCGCCGTGCCATTTCCATTGTGCCAGAGGTATTGCAGCGTTTCATGGAAAAGTATCCGGATGTGGAAGTGATCTTTCGGGACGGAAATCAGGCAGAACTGATGAAGATGTTTCAGGAAGGCTCCGTAGATTACATAATTTCCGTGTGTTCAGAGGAGATTCCGGATGTGGTCCGCACGGAAATTGCCAGAGAACGGGTTCTTCTGGCTCTTCCGGAGCATCATCCGGCCATTGCGCATGCCTGTCAGGTGGGAAATGAACCATATCCGCACCTGGATGTGCGATACCTGGACCGGGAAACATTTATTATTCCGATGGCAGGCCAGAGCATGCGTATGACAGCGAACCGCATCTTTCAGCAGGCCCGTATCCGCCCCGGGCGTCTGATCGAGATTAGTCATTTTGACGTGATCATGAGCATGGTGAATATTGGACTTGGGATTGGATTTAACCGCCTTGGATATATCCATGATATGCAGAAGTTTGAGCATGTGCGTTATTTCTTTGTGGATCATGACGCTTACCGCTCAAGCCTGGAGCTGATCCGTCGGAAAGGCCATGTGATTTCTGACTGTGAACGGGATTTCCTGGATATTCTGGTCAAGACCATTCAAAGCCGGTATGGCATGGAAGCGGTGGGGAAATACAAAGATACAACCGATACAGAAAACGGACAATAATTGCGCTAATATGACAAACAATTCAAAAAATTTAAAACGGTTTTAAGAAAAACCAAATGGTAAAAAGCCACCATTACTGTTATACTTTAAAAAAATAAAGTTTAACAGGAGGTGGCTTTTGGTATGAGTACCAAGAAAAAGTTTCGTGTACCGCACAGCTTTATGATCGTATTTTCGATCATCATTGCGGCTGTACTCTTAACCTGGATCATTCCGGCCGGCGAGTATGTCCGCGTGGAGAATGCGGATGGCATTAAGGTTATTGATCCGACCCAGTTTAACTACATTGCGAGAACTCCGGTGAATCCGCTGCTGATCCCAATGTACATTGTAAAAGCGTTTATCAAACGTGTGGATATCATGCTGGTTATCTTATTCTCCGGCGGCGCGTTCCACATGCTGACCCAGTCCGGCGCGCTGCAGGCAGTGATCGCAAAGCTGGCAAAGAAATTCTCCAACAACCTGTATGTGTTCATTCCGATCCTGACCCTGATGTTTGGCCTGATCTGCACCACCCAGGCGGTAAACATGTTCATCGCCTTTGCTCCGGTTATGGTGATGCTGGCACTGGCCATCGGACTTGATTCCATCACTGGTGCTGCTATCATTCTGCTTGGCGGCGCGATTGGATTCTCCACTGGTACCTTAAACCCGAGTACCACGGTCGTTGCGCAGAAAATCGCAGAGCTTCCGCTGTACTCCGGTATTGGATATCGCTGGGTATGCTTCGCAGTTTACTATGTAATCACCAATATCTTCCTGGTTCGCTATGCGTTAAAGATCAAAAAGGACCCGACCAAGAGCCCGATGTATGACCTGGATCAGAACAGTGAGCTTCGCGCAGGCGGTGGTCTGAAAGATTTCGGTACCATCGATACCCGCAAGGTATTAAACATCATTGCCCTGGTTGTTTCCCTGGGTGTAGTCATCTACGGAAGCATCAAGTTTGGCTGGGATATGCCGGAGATGGCAGCCATGTTCATCTGGCTGGCTATCGTGGTTGGCATCATTTCCGGATTTGATTCTGATACCATCTGCAAGAACTTCCTGGAAGGCTGCAAGAAGATGATGTCCGCTATGATCATCATTGGTCTGGCACAGTCCATCAGCGCCATCATGTCCGATGGTAAGATCATCGACACCGTTGTACATAGCCTGGCTGGCGGACTTGGCAGTGTGCCGACCCTGCTTCAGGCACCGGCTATGCTGATTGCCAACACCATCATCAACGTGTTCCTGACTTCCGGTTCCGGACAGGCAGCAGCCGTTATGCCGATCCTGGTTCCGCTTTCCGATCTGATCGGCGTGACCAGACAGACTGCAGTTCTGGCATTCAACTTTGGTGACGGCTTCTGTAACTACATTCTGCCGACCTCTACCGCGCTGATGGGTATCATCAGTGCCTGCAACATCCCGTATGACCGCTGGATGCGTTTCATGTGGAAGATGTTTGCCATCTGGCTGGTTGTCGGAACGGTGATGCTTGTCATTGCGCAGCTGATCAATTACGGACCAATGTAAAGATGTTCGAAAAGGAGTAAAACATGAGTGATAAAAATTCCCTGTTCCAGGCCATTGACGCGCAGCGTGACGTGCTGTGCTCCATGGCGGATCAGATTTTTGACAATCCGGAGTACGAGGGCGAAGAGGTATTTGCCAGCGGCCTGTTAACGGATTACCTGAAAAAGAATGGTTTTGAAGTAGAGATGGGCGTGGGCGGTTTCAAGACCGCGTTCCGCGCCACCTACAGTCACGGCGAAGGCGGCCCGGTTCTTGGTATTCTCTGCGAGTACGATGCGCTCCGCAACCTGGGACATGGCTGCGGCCATCATATGCAGGGGCCGGGATGCCTTGGAGCTGCAATTGCCCTGAAGAATCTGGAAACAGACAAGCCGTTCCAGATTGTGGTATACGGAACTCCGGCCGAGGAGACCTTCGGCAGCAAGGTGCAGATGATCCAGAATGGCTGCTTTAAGGAGCTGGATGTGGCTTTCATGATGCACGGCGGTCCGAATACCTGTACTGATATCAAGTGCCTGGCTCAGAAGAGCTATGAGGTAACCTTCCACGGCCACCGCGCCCACGCGGCACTGGCACCGGAGAAGGGCCGCAGCGCTTTCGATGCCATGCTTGTGGCATTCCAGGGTGTTGAGTTTTTGCGGGAGCATGTGCCGGATGACGTGCGCATGCATTACTGCATGACAGAGCTTCCGGGCCCGTCCAACGTAGTTCCTGCTACCGCAAAGGGCGAGTTCTCCCTGCGTTCCTTCTCCAGAAAGGAACTGGAGGAGGTCAGTGTGCGCTTCCAGGATATCATCAAGGGCGCAGCGCTGATCGCGGGCGTAACCTACGAGATTGAGGACGGAACCTTCTTCTACAACAAGATTCCGGTTCTGGGATTAAACAAGCTTCTGATGGACAATGCCGAGCTTGTGGGAGCACCGCAGCTGGCACCGCCCCGGGAGAAGACTGGTTCCACGGATTTCGGCAACGTTATGTACGAGATTCCGGGTTCCTGCATCCGTGTGGCCTTTGTTCCGGAGGGAACCGCATCCCATTCTCAGGAGTTTGTGGACGCAGGCAAGAGCGAGAGCGCGCACAACTGCGTGATCTACGGCGCAAAGACCATTGCCGGAGCCTGCTACGATCTGCTTACAACAGAAGGACTGTTAGACCAGATCAAGGCAGAATTTGCTGAGAACAAAAAGAAAAACCAGTAACATTACAATCAGGAAAAGAAATGCAGCTGCATGGATTATAGTGAAAGAGACTATATTCGTGCAGCTGACGCAAAAAGAAAGAGGGCTGACGCGAATGTCGGTCCTCTTTTTTTGGGGAAAGCCTGCGGCGCAGAAAGGAAGATTATCATGAACACGAAGAAAAAATGGAAGGAACTGGGGACCGATGCCCTGTTTGATTTTGCCGGGGCGTTTTTGCAGGCAGTGGGCGTCTGGTGCTTTATTGAGCCGAGCCGCATTGCGCCGGGCGGGGTTTCCGGCATTGCACTGATGATCAACCACCTGTTTGCGCTGCCTATTGGTGCGGTGAGCCTGGTTATTAACATCCCGCTGCTGCTGGCGTCCTGGTGCCTGTTAGACCGTGCCATGACCCTCAAAACTGTCCGGACAGTTGTCTGGATGAGTGTGATCCAGGATCTGGTGTCCGCGGCCGGAATCTGGCAGTACGAGGGAGACCGGCTGATTTCCTGCGGCTTTGGCGGAATCTTTGTGGGGGTCGGCATGGCGCTGATCTTTATGCGGAACTCCACTACCGGAGGCGGGGATATCCTGGCAAGGCTTCTGCAGAAGCTCTGTCCCTATATGCAGACCGGTTACGCCATCATGCTGGTGGACTTTGTGATTGTGGGAACTTCGATTCTGGTGTTTGGCGAGATCGAGGCAGCGCTGTATGGCATCATTTCCATTGTCTGCACGACCCAGGCAGTGGATACGCTGCTCTATGGTATGAATAAGGGAAGCCTGATCACCATTCACTCAGAGAAGAATGAGGAGATCGCAAGGGAAATTATGGAGACCATGGACCGCGGCACCACGTTTTATAAAAGTATTGGCGGCTACAGCGGGAAAGAGGGACTGACCCTGACCTGTGCCGTGGACCGCAAGCAGTTTCATGTGGTAAAGGAGATCATTGACCGGCATGACCCAAGGGCATTTGTGATCGTGTCACCGACCAAAGAAACCTATGGAGAGGGCTTTATCGGGGATTACCGGAAGTTGTAGAAATGGAAAATGCGGCAGAAATAAAAAATGCATAGAAGACAGAAACATGGCCTTGCGTTCCTGTATTCCCTGTGTTATACTCTTACCCGTTGCAAAGCCCACAAAAACAAGGTCGTACAGGGCTTTCAAGGCGGTCACCGCCTTAAAATGTGCCGAGTGTTCGTGACCTTCCACTCGTAAAACAAAACTAAAGGAGAACTGAATATGAACAAACAGCGTAACTACTCTAAAACTGGCCGTATTACCCAGGGCGCAGCGATTGCGGCTCTCTATGTGGCTCTGACCATGATCGTAGCACCGATCGCTTTCGGTCCGGTCCAGTTCCGGATTTCCGAGGCACTCTGCGTGCTTCCGTACTTTTTGCCGAGCGCGGTACCAGGTGTGACCATTGGATGCTTCCTTGCCAATCTGCTCTGCGGAGCAGCGCCGCTTGATGTGGTATTCGGCAGTCTGGCAACCCTGATCGGGGCAGTTGGTTCTTACTATCTTGGGAAGAAGAACAAATGGCTGGTATGTGTTCCGCCGATCCTTGCCAATACCATCATCGTTCCCTGGGTGCTGCGCTATGCGTACGGCTCCACAGACCTGATCCCATATGCTATGGTGACAGTAGGAATCGGAGAGATTCTGGCCATCGGCGTGCTGGGCAATATCCTGCTTCTGGCACTGGAGCGGAGCCACAGAGCGGTATTCGCACAGTAAAAATATTATGTTACAGCAAATTGTTATTTTCTACAGCATTTCCATGTAAGCCAGGAGCTGGTCTAACAGTCCAAGTCCGATCCAGATGAGGATCAGCAGGACTACGGCTCCTGCAATGAAAAATACGAGTTTGTAAAAGAGGTAGGCCCGGGCGAATTCTTTTCGTGCCGGGTCTTCTTCATGCCTGGCTTCATGAAAAAGGTAAAACCAGCCGACAATGGGCATATTCATGCACATGAAGGTGAAAAACCAGGAGCGGACGGAAGGCGTCCACCAGCGCTCACAAAAGGAGCGGCTGGTGCGGCGCTTTTTTTGCTGTGCGGATCGAAGAGCTGCCAACGGCGTGCTCGCGGATTGTGCCGGTTTGCCGGATTCCTGTGTATCCGGCAGAGTCAGGCGGGGAAGAACTGCAGTTTCCTGATCTGCGCGTTTTTCCAGTGCTGCCTGGATCTTTGCGGTGTCCACCGGAACTTCCTCTGTATCCGGCGCCTGCGGGCCGGTCAGGTTTTCTGGAGCAATAGGTTCTGATTCAGAAAGATGATCCTTCATTTAGTTGTTCCCTCCTGTTGTTGGTGCTGAGAGCGCGGGCTGTGAAGCGGAACCGGGGGCAGCTCCCGGACCGGCTGCCGGTGCTGCGGCCGGTTGGGAAGTCCAGGTGTTCCAGCTTCGTTTTGCCTGATTTAAGTAGCTTCGTAAGGATTGCTGTTCCAGAACAATCTGCTGCTGGTCGGCCGCCTGGGATTCCGCTTTGGCTTCTTCCTCTGCCTGTTTTGCAGCCTGCCATTCGCTTTCGGTCGGCAGGGTGGCAATGCGGTCGATGGCTTTCTGGAGACGGTCTTTGTAGGAAGCAGCTTCCTCGTAGGTCTCAACCAGAGAAAGCTTGCTGATGGCATTCTGTACCAGGTCCTCTGCGTCCTCGGACTGATATTCCAGATTTTCCACATCCCGCAGGGCACTTAAGAAGGTATTCTTGCGGGTCTGGATTTCCTGATTCTTTCTGGCTGTGATGGCGTCTTCCTCAGCCTTTTTCTGGGCCTCAGCTTTTTCCTTTGCCTTCTGTGCCTCATACAGTGCGATGGTATCCTGCATCTCACTGATGATCGGGGCAAATTCCTCATTGCGTTTTGTCATGCGTTCCAGAAGCTCGGTGCGCTTGTCGCTGCCGTCCATCAGGTTCAGTTTGGAGATGATGCTCTGGTACTGTTCTTTTACCCAGTAGGTGTCCTCTACGGTCTCAATGGTCTTGTCCTCAAAGGCGGTTACCGCTGCTTCCAGATCTTCTTCCAGTTTGCGCTGCTCTTTATCATGAAGGCTCTGCTCGGCGCGTTCATGCAGGGTTGCGCTGAACAGGTCTGTGATGCCGCTTTTGGAGTCGGTGGTCATTTCCACGGTGGCTGGCTGTTCCCAGTCCAGAAGCTCTTTGCCTTCGTGAATCTGGTCCATGACCTGCTTCCAGATCTTTCCGGCGTAGGTTTTTCCGTAGATGCCCGGCATAGACCGCGGAGTGTCGTAGCCAACCCAGACCGCAGTGGTGTAGTAGCGGGTATAGCCACAGAACCAGGTGTCCTTGCTGCTGTTGGTGGTACCAGTCTTTCCGGCTGCCGGCATTCCGCTTTCCAGAGCCAGGCCATAGCCGGTTCCGTAGGATTCGTTGAGTGTTCCCTTTAAAACATCCGTCAGCATATAGGCGGAATCCTGCTGATAGACCACCTGGGAATGGGCTTTTAAGTTTTTGGTCAGCTCGCCGTTATGTTCATGATCGATCTTGCGGATACAGGTCTGGTCGTTGTATACACCGCCGTTTGCCAGGGTGCTGTAGCCCTTTGCCATATCCACAACCCGGACGCCGTTGGTGAAACCACCGATACTTAAGGACGGCACGCCATTATCAATGTAGGTGAGCTTCTGGAACTCCATCTCGCCCAGATAGTTTAAGCCGTAGTCTATGCCAATGTCGGTGAGAATCTGCCAGGCCACGGTGTTTAAACTGCGGTTTAAGGCCTCGCGGACAGACACATTGCCATAGTAGGAGCCGCCGCTGTTGGATGGGCCGTCCTCCCACTTGTGGTCGTTGACCAGGCGGGCCGGATAGTATTCGCCGGTATCAAAAGCAGGGCCATAGTCGATCAGAGGCTTGATGGTACTTCCCGGCTGTCTCGCGCTTAAGTAAGCACGGTTGTAGACATCGTCCACGCCGCGGCCGCCAACCACAGCTACGACGCTGTTAGTCATATTGTCCACGATCACACCGGCACCCTGCAGGGCGTATTTTCCGTTATCCTGAAGTTCTGTGTATGGGGACAGAACTTCATCAAGCTGGGTCTGCAATGTGTTCTGCAGATCCTGGTCCAGAGTCGTGTAGATGCGGTAGCCGCCAGCGCGGATGTCGTCGGCCTTCTCTGTGTAGGTGGCCTGATAGTTTTCCATATAAGTATCGTAATCGGATTTATCTTTGAAGATGTACTGGAACTGGAAATTGTCCAGCTTCATGAGCGCCAGTGCAGCGCAGTGGATGGCATAGCTGCTCATGTAGTTCTCATCACTTCCCTCGCCTTCCTCCTGAACGATGCTTAAGGGCTGGCTGATGGCATTCTGGTAAGCATCTTCTGTGAGATAACCAACCTCAAGCATGCTGTGCAGCACATCGTTTCGTTTCTTTAAAGAGGCTTCCGGGTTGCGGACGGGGTTGTAGGCGGTGGGGCTGTTGCTGATGCCGACCAACACAGCGGCCTCGTAAGGCTCTAAGTCGCTGGCATCTTTGCCGAAGTAGTAGCGGCTGGCAGCTTCCACGCCATAGCAGTGGTTGCCGTAGAAATTGGTGTTGCAGTAAAATTCCATGATATCTGCCTTGGAATACTTTTTCTCAATTTCCGGCGCCAGCAGGATTTCCACGATTTTTCGGGTAAAGCTCTGTTCCTGGGTCAGGTAGGTATTCTTTACCACCTGCTGGGTGATGGTGCTGCCGCCCTGGGTGATCTCGCCGCGGTTTTTGACGAGGGCAAGACCCGCACGGAAGGTGGCGATCCAGTCAACGCCGGTGTGGGATTTGAAACGCCGGTCCTCCTGGGCAATGTAAGCATTCTGCAGATTCATGCTGATCTGGTTAATGGGGACATATTCGTAATGTCCGGCATTGATCAGGCCAATCAGCTGGTCGTTCTTATCGTATATTTCTGTGTCGGACAGCATACTGAAGTCCTGGCGCTGCATCTGTGCCAGTTTATCGTAGGCAACTTCCCGGCAGTGGTCCAGCTCCGGACGTACTTTTGCGTAGATGAGCAGGCCGATGAGGCCGCACAAAATCAGTCCGCAGGTCAGAAGATGCAGGATGGACTGAAACAGCCATCCAAGGATTCCGAACAGGCTGACAAAAAAGCCGGAAAAGGCATGCATAAGCGAATGTGGTGTAGGATTAGATTTCATAGTATGTTACCTCTGTAAACAGACTCCTTTCGTTCCTTTTTTCCTTCCAATTATATTACAATTTGTGCGGAAAGACTAGAAAAACATTGACTTTTCCGGCAAAAGGAAGTAAAAAGGAAAAGAATATGAAGCAGCATATTATATAAGAAGAATATGAACAATAAAAAAAGGATGGAAACCAGTATGTATCAGATAGATTTTAAGAAACCCATTGCTATTCATTTTATCGGAATCGGCGGTATCAGCATGAGCGGCCTGGCAGAGATTCTGCTGCGGGAAGGTTTTCGCGTCAGTGGTTCAGACGCCCATGAGAGCGAACTGACCGACCACCTGGCAGCAGCCGGCGCAAAGGTGATGTATGGCCAGGCAGCAGCCAATATTACCGATGAGATTGAACTGGTGGTGTACACCGCAGCAGTTCATGCGGATAACCCGGAGTACGCCGAGGTCGTGCGCCGCGGCATTCCGATGATGACCCGCGCAGAGCTTTTGGGCCAGATCATGAAAAACTATGGAGAGGCCATTGCTATTTCCGGAACTCACGGCAAGACCACCACGACTTCCATGGTAACCGAGATTCTTCTGGCAGCCGAGAAAGATCCGACCATCTCTGTGGGCGGAATCCTGCATTCCATTGGCGGTAACATTCGTGTGGGCGGACCGGAGCTGTTTGTAACCGAGGCCTGTGAGTACACCAACAGCTTCCTTTCCTTCTTCCCGACCATGGAGATCATTTTAAATATAGAAGCAGACCATCTGGACTTTTTCAAGGATCTGGACGATATCCGCCATTCCTTCCGCCTGTTTGCGGAGAAGCTGGATGAAAAAGGACTTCTGATCATCAACCGGGATATTAAGAATTATGAGGAGATCAGCGGCGGCCTGCCTTGTAAGGTGGTTACCTTCGGACACAGCGCAGAGAGCGATTACAGCGCCGCGGATATTACATATGACGCCTTCGCCCGCCCGACCTTTACCCTGATGGAGCGGGGAAAGGCAGCCGGAACCATTACCCTTGGCGTACCGGGTGAGCACAATGTATACAATGCTCTGGCAGCCATTGCCGCTGCGAAGGCACTGGGTATTCCGGATGCAGCCATTGCGGACGGGCTGCTGCACTTTACCGGAACCGACCGCCGGTTCGAGAAAAAGGGTGAGTTAAACGGCATCACCATCATTGACGACTACGCGCATCATCCACAGGAGATTGCGGCTACCTTAAAGGCAGCACACAATTATCCACATAAGAAACTGTGGTGTGTGTTCCAGCCGCATACCTACACCCGCACCAAAGCATTCCTGGATGAGTTTGCCGAGGCCCTTTCCGCAGCGGACGCAGTTGTTCTTGCCGACATCTACGCGGCCAGAGAGACCGATACCCTGGGTATCAGCTCCGCGGATATTGCTTCCCGCATTGAAAAACTGGGCACGGAAGTCCATTATTTCCCAACCTTTGAGGAAATTGAAGCATTTCTTTTAAAAAATTGTTCCACCGGTGATCTGTTGATAACTATGGGGGCCGGAGACATTGTAAAAGTTGGGGAAAAGCTCTTAAATAAATAGTTATCCACATTATCCACATAGTTTTCCACTTTTTATGTAAAGGGACTATGTGGATTTTTTAATTTACATAAGAAGAAATCTAAAAATTTAAAAACCCACGGTTTTATCTACAATTCGACACGTTTCGAGTGCTTTTGGCGGACAGGAAAAATGTTTATATCCACATTATCCACATTATCCACAATGAATTCTGTGGATAAACTCGCCTATTTCTTTTTGAAATTGGATGTGGTACACTGTTAGCAGACAGGAAAGGTGAGATTTTTATGAGTTTTACATATCATTTCCAGGTGGACGCAATCCTGGTTTCCAACGAATTTATTGACCGTTACCTGGCGGAAGCCAGCGGGGAGTATGTGAAGGTGTATCTGTATCTGCTCCGCCATAAAGATGAGCCCGTGAGTCTTGAAAGAATAGCGGATGGCCTGAACCATACGGAGGCGGATATCCGCCGGGCAATCCTTTACTGGGAGAAGCTGGGAGTCTTAAGCACAGACGGTCTTCTGACACAGCAGTCTGCAGCAGGGACGGGCACCGGTCCGATGAAGCAGGACGCAGCGGCAAAGCAGGGAACACTTCCAAAGCAGACAGCAGCTACAGAGCAGGCAGCGGCCGCAGCTTTGGCAGCAGAGACAAAAGGCGCGCGGCCGGTATACAGCCAGGATCAGGTAAACCGCCTGCAGGGAGACGGGGAGTTTTCAGAACTTCTTTACATAGCCCAGCGCTATTTGAACAAGATCTTCACCCAGCGGGAGCTGGAGGTGTTCGCCTATCTTTATGATGGCCTGCATATGTCGGCAGAGCTTCTGGAATACGTGGTGGAGCACTGCGTGCAGGGCGGCCACACCAGCATCCGTTATATAGAGACAGTTGCCATCAGCTGGCATGAAAAGGGTTTTGCCACGGTGGAACAGGCCAAGGCTTACGCCAGCGGCTTCACCAAAAACTCCTTTTCCGTCATGCGGGCTTTTGGCCTGACCGGAAGAAACCCGGCTGAGACAGAGAGGGAGATGATTGAGCGCTGGTTCGGAGAGTACGGCTTTACCAAAGAGGTGGTGTTAGAGGCCTGCAACCGTACCATGGAGGCTACCCACAATCCCAGCTTCCGCTATGCGGACCGGATCCTTTCCGAATGGAGAAAGGCGGGAGTCCACAGCCTGAACGACATTTCGGTGCTGGATGAAAAGTACAAAGGCCAGAAGAATCAGAAAAACCAGAAAAACAGCCGTCAGGCGAACAACCAGTTCCTGAATTTTGAGCAGAGAAACACCGACTATGATTCTATGGTGCTGAATCAGGTGAAGGACTGGATCGGAGAACAGTAGCGGGCAGCCCGGGCAGCGGAACATGCCGCAGTCAGAGGACAGACCATGAAGAAGGAGAGTAAGTTATGGCACTGAGCAATTCCCAGTACAACGCGGTGATGCGCGGGTATGAAGAACGGCAGCGCCTGCAGCGCCGTGCCATGGAGGCACGGACGCAGGAAGTATACAAAAAAATACCACAGATTCAGGAGCTGGACCGCCAGATCAGCAGCCGGGCAGCGGACTGCGCCAGACGGGTACTGGGCGGAGACACAAAGGCCCGGGAACACTTAAAGGAAGATCTGGCGGATTTAAAGGAGCAGAAGCTGACCCTCTTAAAAGCGGCCGGATATCCGGCTGACTATATGGAGCTTCGCTATGACTGTCCGGACTGCCAGGATACCGGCTACGCGAATGGAAAACGGTGCCACTGCTTTGAGCGGCAGCGCCTGAATATTCTTTATGCCCAGTCCAATATTGAGGCAGTTTTAAAAGAAGAGAATTTCGACCACCTCCGCTTTGATTTTTACGATGATACCGAGAAAGTTCCCCAGCTTGGCATGACAGAGCGGGCCTACATGGAGGTTGTGGTGCGGCAGTGCCGGGAGTTTGCGCAGCAGTATCCGGACAAGGGAAACAGCATTCTCTTTACCGGCGGCACTGGTGTGGGAAAGACTTTTCTTACCAACTGCATTGCCAAAGAACTCATTGACCGTTGCATTTCGGTCATTTATCTGTCCTCCAACGAGCTGTTTGAAATTTTTTCCAAATACAAATTCGGACGGGACAGCGAGGAGGATGTGGAGGAGAGCTACCGCTACATTCTGGACTGTGACATGCTCATCATCGATGACCTGGGAACGGAGCTGAACAACTCCTTTGTTTCCTCCCAGCTTTTCTACTGCATCAACGAGCGCATCGGCAGGAAGAAGGGAACCATCATTTCCACGAATCTGTCCATGGGCATGTTAAAGGATACCTATTCGGACCGTGTCACATCCCGCATCATGAGCAATTACCGTGTCATCCCCCTTTACGGCGCGGATATCCGCATGAAGAAACGGGCCACAAGATTGTGAAAAACATATCATCCCTTATAAAAGCGGGGATTGGCTTGACTTAACTGAGGCATAATGATATAAAAGAAACGATGCGGCGGCATCCTTCAGATTCTGCCATATCATAAAACAAAGATAAATAATACACATTGCATGGAGGAAAAGATGATTTACGAAGAGAAGACCATTGAGACCATTCCGGTAGGACCATTAGGACTGATCCCGTTAAAGAGCTGCGCAACCCTGGGGGCAAAGGTAAACGACTGGCTGGTCGAGTGGAGAAAGGAACGTGAGAGTGAGCACAAATCCACCATCGCGTTTGCAGGCTATCAGAGAGATTCTTACATTATTGAGGCCAAGACCCCGCGTTTCGGTTCCGGTGAAGGCAAGGGAACCATTGAGTCTTCCATTCGTGGTGATGATCTTTACATCATGGTAGATGTGTGTAACTATAATCTGACCTACTCTCTGTGCGGCATGACCAACCACATGTCTCCGGATGACCATTTCCAGGACTTAAAGCGTGTTATTGCGGCAGCAGCCGGCAAGGCGCGTCGTATCAATGTCATCATGCCTTTCCTCTATGAGAGCCGTCAGCACAAGCGTTCCGGCCGTGAGTCCTTAGACTGCGCCCTGGCACTGCAGGAGCTGACCAACATGGGCGTGGAGAATATCATTACCTTCGACGCTCACGACCCGCGTGTACAGAACGCAATCCCGTTAAAGGGCTTTGAGACCGTACAGCCGATCTACCAGTTCATCAAGTACCTGTTAAAGAACGAGACGGAGCTTCAGATCGACAGTGACCACATGATGGTCATCAGCCCGGATGAGGGCGGTATGGGCCGTGCTGTTTACTTCGCAAACGTCCTGGGCCTGGATATGGGTATGTTCTACAAGCGCCGCGATTATACCAAGATCGTAAACGGCCGCAACCCGATCGTGGCTCACGAGTTCTTAGGCTCCAGCGTAGAGGGCAAGGACGTTATCATTGTGGATGATATGATCTCCTCCGGCGAGAGCATGCTGGATGTCGCAAAAGAGTTAAAGCGCAGAAAAGCAAGAAAGGTATTTATCTGCGCAACCTTCGGCCTGTTCACCAACGGACTGGCTAAATTTGATGAGTATTATGAGAACGGCCTGATCGACCGGATCCTGACCACCAACGTGGTATACCAGACTCCGGAGCTGTTATCCAGACCGTACTACATTGACGTAGATATGAGTAAGTACATTGCCCTGATCATCGACAACTTAAATCACGATGATTCCTTAAGTGAGCTGTTAAGCCCGACCAAGCGCATCAACAAGCTCCTGGACAAGTACCGCAATAAATAAGGTGGTTATTTCATGAGTGAAGACAGAACAAATAAAGATCCGCTTCTGGGCGGACTTGACGGCATGCGCGCCGGACAGACATGGGAAGGCGCACCGGAGAACCTGAATGCCGGTGAAAACGGACAGACTGTGCCAGAGACAGGCAGCGCTGCCGCGGACTCCGGACAGGAGCAGGAAACCTTCTCTGCCGAAGAATTGCAGACTGCTGAGGAAGAGGCGAGAAAGATCGCGCACGAGCTGCACAGAGAGGCGGTAAAGACCGGAAACACGGAAAAAGAAATCGAAGTACCGCACATCGAATCGTCAGAGCGCAAAAAGAAAAACGCACGAAAAGAAGACTCTGACGAAAAAGAAAAAAAGTCAGGCGGTCTGGGAAAAGAAATCTTTGAGTGGGTCAAGATTGTTGTGTCTGCAGCACTCATTGCTTTTGTACTGAATACGTTTATCATTGCCAACAGCGAGGTGCCGAGCGGTTCCATGGAAAACACCATCATGACGGGAGACCGCGTGATCGGTTCCAGGCTTTCCTACCGCTTTGAAGATCCAAAACGCGGCGATATTGCCATCTTCCGCTTCCCGGACAATGAAAAGATTTATTATGTAAAGCGTATCATCGGACTGCCGGGTGAGACCGTGGACATTGTGGACGGCAAAGTCTACATCAACGGCTCAGACGAGCCGCTGGATGAGCCGTATATCCGCGAACCTATGATTCCGGAGGAGCCCATGCATTTTGAAGTGCCGGAGAACAGCTATTTCATGATGGGTGACAACCGGAACTACTCCATGGATGCCCGCCGCTGGGAGAATACCTATGTAAAGCGTGAGAAGATCATTGCAAAGGTATTGTTCCGCTACTTCCCGAAACCGGGAATCCTGAAATAAAAATATTGCGAAAAGACAGGGACCGGAAAATCCTCCATGACGGATTTTCCGGTCCCGTTGTGTTACAACAAAATTGATATTTGCCGCGAAGTGTGTTATATTTTAGATACATTATGGTCTGGTGCCGGATGAGGGTACTGGAATACGTTTGATATTTGGAGAGGGAACGAAAATGAAAGATACAACATTAGTCATTATGGCGGCCGGAATCGGAAGCCGGTTTGGCGGTGGCATCAAGCAGCTGGCGCCGGTAGGCCCTGGCGGTGAGATTATCATGGATTATTCCATTCATGACGCGCTGGCGGCCGGATTCAACAAGATTATCTTCATTATCCGTAAAGATCTGGAGCAGGACTTCCGGGAGATCATTGGAAACCGTATTGAGAAGATTGCCCATGTGGAGTACGCGTTCCAGGAGCTGGACGCGCTGCCCGAGGGCTATCATGTAACCGAAGGAAGAAAGAAACCCTGGGGAACCGGTCAGGCAGTTCTTACCGTGAAAGGGCTGGTGCATGAGCCGTTTCTGGTCATCAACGCGGATGATTATTATGGCAGAGAGGGCTTTTTCAAGATCCATGATTATATGGTGAATGAGATGGATGCCGATGGAGATCTGTACGACATGTGCATGGGCGGTTTCATTCTGGAGAATACCTTAAGTGAGAACGGTACTGTAACCCGTGGTGTCTGCGATGTGAACCCGGATGGCACCTTAAAGGATGTAACGGAGACATATGACATTGAGCGCCGGGGCAATGGCATTTTCGCGAATGATGAGCAGGGCAACCCGGTTATTGTGGACGCAAAACAGTATGTTTCCATGAATATGTGGGGCCTTCCACCCAAATTTCTGGATGAGCTGGAGGAAGGGTTCCCGAAATTCCTCGATGGCATCAAAGAGGGCGATATCAAGGCAGAGTACCTGCTTCCGAAGATCATTGACCAGCAGATTAAAGCCGGAAAGGCGAGAGTGAAGGTGCTGGAGACCCGGGATAAATGGTTTGGCGTGACCTATAAAGAAGACAAGGACGCAGTGGTTGCTTCCATTCAGAAGCTGATCGCCGATGGTGTTTATAAGGAGAAGTTATATGACTAAACTGATTTCCTGGAATGTGAACGGATTGCGGGCCTGTGTGGGAAAGAATTTCCTGGACTTCTTCTATGAGGCAGACGCGGATGTATTCTGTCTGCAGGAAACCAAGCTGCAGGCGGGGCAGATTGACCTGGATCTTCCGGGGTATCATCAGTATTGGAACTACGCGGAGAAAAAAGGCTATTCAGGGACCGCGCTTTTTACAAAAGAAGAACCGATTTCTGTGACCTACGGAATCGGTGTGGAAGAACACGATCATGAAGGAAGAGTCATAACTGCGGAGTTTCCTGCATATTATGTAATTACGTGCTATACGCCAAATTCCCAGAACGAGCTGGCAAGACTCGATTATCGCATGAAGTGGGAGAATGCGTGGCGCGCATATCTGAAGGGTCTGGATGAAAAGAAACCGGTTATTTTCTGCGGTGATCTGAATGTGGCACACCAGGAAATTGACCTGAAGAATCCGAAGACAAACCGGAACAATGCCGGTTTCACGGACCAGGAGCGCGGAAAGTTCACGGAGCTTCTGGCGGCTGGTTTTACCGATACCTGGCGCTATTTTTATCCGGAACAGGAGGGCATTTATTCCTGGTGGTCCTACCGGTTTAAGGCCCGGGAGAAAAACGCGGGGTGGCGGATCGACTATTTCTGCGTATCCGACAGCTTAAAAGACCGGCTGGAGTCGGCAAAGATCCATACAGAGGTGTTCGGCTCCGATCACTGTCCGGTGGAACTGTGCCTGAAATAATAGAACACGCTGCGGACGAAATACAGGCCGTAACGGGAAAGGCGGGCAGAATTGGAACAGTATCAGATTGATAGGAATGACAGCAAAGTGTACCCCATGGGTCTCACACAGACAGACGGGGGGATCCATGTATCAGTAGTGGCTGCAGCGAAGGCTTGCAGCCTGCTTTTATTTGAGAAACAGGAAGGCAAAAACGGAAAAGAAGCAAGATTTCGGGAAATCCGGAGCCTTCCGTTCCCGGAGGAAGCAAGGACCGGACATGTCTGGTCTATGACGGTAAACGGAACATTTGATGCGCTTTACTATGCGTTTGAGGCGGATGGAAAGCGGTTTTCAGATCCGTATGGCCGTTCCTTTGCCGGGCGGGAACGCTGGGGAAGGTTAAGCCAGGCAAAACGGCTTTTACTGTCGCCGGTTTCGGAGCCGGAGTTTGACTGGCAGGGCGACAGGCCGCTGCACATCCCCTATGAGGACTGCATCGTCTACCGGGCCCATGTGCGGGGCCTGACAAAGCATGTCTCCTCCGGCACGGAGCACCGTGGAACCTTCCGGGGTGTCGTGGACAAGATCCCTTACCTGAAAGAGCTGGGAATTACCACGCTGGAACTTTTACCGGCGGTAGAATTTCAGGAGGTCATGATGCCGGAGAACGTGGAGGGCAATCCTTACGGAAGCAGTGAGCCGACCGGACGCCTGAATTACTGGGGCTACACGAAGGCCGGAATGTTTGCGCCAAAGGCATCCTACGCGGACCCGGGCATGAGTCCGGTGACGGAATTTAAATATATGGTGCGGGAGCTGCACCGGGCAGGACTGGAAGTGGTGCCGGAGCTTTATTTTTCCGGAAAGGAAGTGCCGGAGTTTGTTCTGGAGACGGTGCGGTTCTGGGTACGGGAGTACCATGTGGATGGCATACATCTGACGGGCTATGCGCCGACAGATCTGCTGGCAAAGGATCCGTATCTGGCGGATACCAAGCTCTGGGCGATCTCCTGGGATGCGCCGAAACCATCTGCCGGGGAGAAAAAACATCTTGGAGAATATAATGACGGCTTTCTCATCGATATGCGCCGCGCCTTAAAGGGCGATGAGGAGCAGATGAGCAGCCTGATCTACCGCAACCGCCGCAATCCCGCGGAGACAGGTGTGTTAAACTTCATGGCAGGCACCAATGGCTTTACCATGATGGACATGGTTTCCTATGACCAGAAGCACAATGAGGCCAACGGGGAAAATAACCGGGACGGAAGTGACTACAATTATTCCTGGAACTGTGGCGTGGAAGGCCCGGTCCGCAAGAAGAAGATTCTGGAGCTGCGGGCAAGACAGCTGCGCAACGCCATGCTCATGCTCTTTTTGAGTCAGGGAACGCCGGTTTTATTGGCGGGAGATGAGTTTGGAAACTCTCAGAACGGAAATAACAATGCCTACTGTCAGGACAATGAGACCTCCTGGCTGAACTGGAATTTCAACAAATGGGATCAGGAACTTCTTAACTTTGTGAAGCATGTGATCGCGTTCCGCAAGGCACATCCGGTGTTCCATATGGAGCAGGAACCGCGGGTCATGGATTATCTGGCCTGTGGCCATCCGGATATTTCCTACCACGGCGTCAACGCATGGCAGCCGGAGTTTGAGAATTTCCGCCGCCAGATCGGAATTCTTTACTGTGGAACTTACGCGAAGAAGCCGGACGGACAGAACGATGACTTTTTCTTTGTGATCTTCAATATGCACTGGGAGCCACATGGTTTTGCGCTTCCGAATCTGCCGAAGGATCTGGAGTGGACGCTGTCCTTTGATACCAGTGACAGCGCGGCGGGAGGCTTTTACGAAGAAGGCCAGGAACGACGGGTTTTAAACCAGAAGAACTGCATGGTACCGCCCCGCTCTGTTCTGGTGTTTAAGGGAAAGAAAAAGGCGAAAAACCTTGACAAAGCATAGCAAAACAGATATAAATGAAAGGGCAAAATGAATTACGACAAAACGACCTTTCCGGCCGTTATCGCATTTAGGAGGAATTAATAATGAACAAGACAGAATTAGTAGCAGCAGTAGCTGAGCAGGCAGGTCTTTCCAAGAAGGACGCAGAGGCAGCAGTAAAGGCATTTACCGATGTAGTTGCAGAGGCTCTGAAGGCAGGCGATAAAATCCAGTTAGTAGGTTTCGGTACTTTCGAGGTATCTGAGAGAGCAGCAAGAGAGGGCCGCAACCCGAGAACCGGCGAGACCATGACTATCGAGGCTTCCAAGACCCCGAAGTTCAAAGCTGGTAAGGCATTAAAGGATCTTGTAAACGCTTAATTTATGAGACTAGATAAATATCTGAAAGTATCCCGTTTAATTAAGCGAAGAACTGTCGCGAATGAAGCCTGCGATGCCGGAAGGGTCCTGGTCAATGACCGCCCCGCCAAAGCTTCGGTGAACGTGAAGGCCGGGGACATCATTGAGATTCAGTTTGGTACTTCTTCCGTGAAAGTGGAGGTTCTTGATGTGCAGGAAACCGTCCGCAAGGACGATGCAAAAGAACTCTACCGCTACCTCTGATTCTTACATCATTACTTTCATAAACAGTAAAACCTTCCCATATACTGAACCATGAGTTCAGGCGGGGAGGTTTTTTTGTGGAAGAAAGATCCGGAATCCGCGCCCATGCCTGCAGGCTGGAGAACCGCAATGCGGCAAGCCTGACAGGGGTGCGGGAAGTGGTATCCTTTGACGAAAACCAGGTGGTGATGGATACGGACATGGGTCTTCTGACCATCAAGGGAAAAGATCTCCATGTCAGCCGGCTCACGGTGGAAAAGGGAGAGATGGAGGTAGAAGGGCAGATAGACAGCCTGGCCTACTCTTCCAACGAGGCATACCGGAAGGCCGGACAGTCCATTCTGGCCCGGCTCTTTGGCTGATGGCTGCGGTATGCCGGGAGGCGCGGCTTCTGCTCCAGAGTATTTCCGTGGGCGCGGTTCTTATGATGGTGTACGATCTCATCCGGCTGTTCCGGTTTCTGGTGCCTCACAGGAGTCTGGCGCTGGGACTGGAGGATTTCTGCTACTGGATCTGGGCCGGTTTTTTCACCTTCCTGTTTTTGTACCGGGAGAATGACGGGGCACTGCGTTTTTATATTATCGGATGTATTTTTGTATCCATGCTTTTTTATGACAGGATCATCAGCAGAAATTTGCGAAAGCTCTTGAAAATGGTTCTTCGATGCATTAGAATGAAATTACACAGGTAACATAACATCGAATTAGAAAGTCAGGATAACAAAAAGCTGGTGAGAAATATGAAAACGCGGGGAACGGGGCGCAAAAAACGCAGAGAGGGCCTGGGCAACCGACTGGCCATTATCGGAATTACCGTAGTGGTTTTAAGTCTGGCGGTGGTCGTGAATGTTAAGAATACCTCCATGGAGAAGAAGCTCGTGGAGTATCAGGCCAAAGAAGAATCGCTGACCCGTCAGGTGGAAAACGAACAGAAACGGGCCACGGAACTGGAAGAACGCAGAGTCTATGTACAGACCAAGCAGTACATAGAGGAAGTGGCCAAGCAGAAGCTGGGACTGGTCAAACCAGACGAAATTTTGCTCAAACCAAGACCAAAAGACAACTAGAACAGACGAGACTGAAAGTAACAGACATAGGATCCTTTCCTGCCGCATATATTGTGGTTCAGGAGGGGATTTTTTGTGTGGAAGCGAAAACGGCGCCGGGATATGGCTGATGTGAATATATATACGGCAGAGAGACTAAGTGAGATGGCCCGGTCGCTGGGAGTCCTGGCCCGGGCGTGCAATGACCGGATGGAGGAGGAACGGGGACTGACCAGGGAGGATGCTCTGGCAGCTATGCAGACGGCAGCGGCCGTAGTGTGCGGGCAGTGCAGCCGGTGCAACCTGTACAGCGACGCGGACAAGGATGGCAGTTACTATCTGTATTATCTGCTCCGGTCCTTTGAGCAGAAGGGTAGGGTGGAATATGAGGACATGCCCCGGCTGTTCCTGGAAACCTGCCGGAATAAAGAGGCGTATCTGGCACAGCTCAACCGGAATCTGGGGCGGGCAACCATGAATCTGGAGTGGAAAAACCGTTTTCTGGAGAGCCGGGATACGGTTATGGTGCAGTTTCGGGAACTGGCCGTGATGCTGGAAGAGTTTGCCAGCCAGATGGGGCAGGCCGCGGATATTACAGAGGAAAAGGAAGATGCAGTGCGGCGGATCTTCCGTCTTCATCAGATTTCGGTAGACAATATGCTGCTTCTGGAGCACGAAAACCGTTACCGGGAGGCCTATGTGACATTGCATGCTCTGGGGAGCCGTTGCATGACGGCAAAGGAGGCGGCTGCGCTGTTTGGACAGGCTGCGGGCGGAAAGGGCTGGTACGCGCCGCCGGACACCCGGGCGCTTATCACAAGGCAGCCCGGGGTTGTGCGGTTTCTGGAACCGGGAGAATACCGGATGATGTACGGGGTTGCCCGCATGTCAAAGAATGGGAGCGGGATTTCCGGGGATAATTATACCTATTCCGGGAGTCTTCCCGGTCAGGTGATCATGAGTCTTTCCGATGGCATGGGGAGCGGGGAAACGGCGGCCCAGGAGAGCCGGAAGGTGATCGAGCTTTTGCAGCAGCTTCTGGAGACGGGGTTTTCCGCCCGTTCGGCCCTGAAAATGGTGAATACGATTCTTCTGTTAACCGGGATGGAACAGCATCCGGCCACGCTGGATCTGTGCTGTGTGGATCTTTGCAGCGGTGTGCTGGAGGCCATGAAGATGGGAGCGGTGGCCACCTTTGTGCTCAGTGACGGTCAGGCAGAGATCCTGGACGCCGGGAATCTGCCTGCAGGCGTGATCTCCCAGGCAGAGCCGGTACTTCTTTCCCGCAAGCTCTGGGACGACGACCGGGTCATTATGATGACGGACGGCGTGCTGGAGGCCTGCCCGGGCCTTGAGAAGGAACGCAGCTTAAAAGAGTATCTGGAGTCCATGCCGGTGAAGACGCCGCAGGACATGGCAGAGCGGATTTTGCGGTTTGCTTGCCAGAACGGAGGCATGAATGATGATATGACAGTACTGGTGGCAGGAATCTGGAAGCGGTAGCGTGAGTTTGCCGAAACCCCGTTATTGTTTTGCGCAACGTGTGAACCGTAACGAGAAAAAGACTGCTTGCGCAGGACGAAAATTGCGGGTATAGTTTAAATGTTGATAGAATGTAACTGTGAGGGTACTGAACAGTTACGATAGAATAATCAGGATTGTATACAGGAAAGATAAGATGTTAAATAAAGTGAGAGATTATATCCGGGAACAGGACATGGCTGCCCCGGGGGATGCGGTGATCGTGGCGCTTTCCGGCGGGGCGGATTCCGTGTGTTTACTGACGGTGATGAAACGGCTGGATTTTGCGCTTCGCGCGGTTCACGTTCACCATGGCATCCGCGGAGCAGAGGCGGACCGGGATGAGGTTTTTGTGCGAAACCTTTGCGAACGTTTTTCTGTACCGCTTTTTGTGGCGCACTGTCAGGTTCCGGCATACGCAGCGGAGCGTGGTCTTTCAGAGGAGGAAGCCGGGCGGATCCTGCGTTATCGGATACTGGAGGAAGAGGCTGAAAAATGGGAGCAGGAGCTTTCTGGCGGGGGCCAGGTGAAAATTGCCCTGGCTCATCACCGGGACGATAATGCGGAGACCATTCTGCATCATCTTCTGCGCGGCAGTGGTCTGACCGGGCTTGCCGGAATCCGTCCGCTGCAGGGACGGCGCATTCGTCCGTTTCTCTGTGTGGGGCGGGATGAGATAAGATCATATTTAACGGCGGAGCATATTGACTGGTGTGAGGACAGCACCAATCAGTCTGCGGATTATACCAGAAACCGTATCCGCAGTCAGGTGCTTCCGCTTTTAAAAGAGACAGTAAATGAGCAGGCAGAGGAACACATTCTCCAGGCCGGACAGATCATCGGCCAGGCAGACGTGTACCTGCGGCAGCAGGCAGAGAAAATCTGGCAGATGGCCAATGATATGGCACACAATGAGGCATCCCGCGTACCGGTCGAAAATTCCATGGTGCCTGGTCCGAAAGAAGCTCCGGATTGTGCGGCAATTCCCCTTGCGGTGTTTGCGGCTCAGCCGGACATCCTGAAAATCTATCTGATCCGGCATATGCTGGACCGGCTGCAGCCGGGATGGAAGGACATCACCAGCCGTCATTTCACAGCCATTGCGGAACTGGCGGGCAAACCGGTGGGAAGCCGTCTCGATCTGCCGGGCGGGCTTATGGCGCGAACCGGATACGAGACACTGGAAATTATGAGAAAGACGGAGGAGAAGCCGGTTTTGGACAGTGAAACTGGCGGCCGCGGCGGGAACGCCGTGTACCAGAGGGCCCCAGAGCTTCATATGAGCGTTTTTTCTCGTCAAAAAGACCAGGAAATTCCCAAAAACCAGTATACGAAATGGTTTGACTATGATAAAATTAAAGGTACGCTGTCTGTGAGAACCAGACGGGCGGGGGATTACCTGATCCTGCCGTCCGGAGGTCGCAAGACCATTACCCGTTACATGATCGACGAGAAGATCCCAAAAGAAACAAGAGATCAGATTCTGCTTCTGGCAGAAGGCAGTCATGTGCTGTGGGTGGTGGGATACCGGATCAGCGAATACTATAAGATAGAAGAACGCACAGAAAACATATTGCAGGTAACCTGCGACGGAGGAAAAGATTATGGCAGATAAGATCAGAGTATTGTTGCCGGAAGAAGACGTAAACAAGCGAATCAGTGAAGTAGCAGAGCAGATCAGCAAAGATTACGAGGGAAAGCAGATCCACCTGATCTGTATCTTAAAGGGCGGTGTATTTTTTACCTGTGAGCTGGCAAAACGCATCACCGTTCCGGTCACCATGGATTTCATGTCTGTTTCCAGTTATGGAGATGACACCAAGTCCAGCGGCGTAGTCCGTATTGTCAAAGACCTGGATGAGTCCCTGGCAGACAAGGAAGTCCTGATCGTGGAAGATATCATCGATTCCGGCCGCACCCTTGCGTACCTGATCGAGGTATTAAAGCAGCGCGGACCGAAGAGCATTCACCTGTGCACCCTGCTCGACAAGCCGGAGCGCCGTGTGAAGAAGCAGGTTAAGGTAGATTATACCTGTTTCACCATTCCGGATGAGTTCGTAGTAGGCTACGGCTTGGACTACGCTCAGAAATACCGCAACCTTCCGTACATCGGAGTGGTTGAGGTTGACCAGTAAGGAGGCCGATGAGTGAAACAGCAAAGTGGTTTTCGGGGCGGCTGGCTGCTTTTTCCGCTGCTCCTGATTGTACTGGCTCTGGCATTTATGCCGGGCAGAAAGCAGAACGAGCTGAGTTATCAGCAGTTTAAACAGGTTCTGGAAAGCGGGGATGTGGGTTCCCTGATCATTTACCAGAACGAGCAGACGCCTACCGGTGAGGTGCGTCTCTCTAACCGCGCGGGAGAGGTTTACGTGACCTATGTGTCCGATGTAAACCAGACTCAGCAGATGCTTCAGGACATGGACATCGACTACAGCATGAACGATGTTCCACAGACCAGTTACTGGATGAGTATTATTCTTCCGGTGGCCATCTCCGTGGGAGCAGTAGTCCTGATGCTGATGATCATGAATATGAGAGCCGGTGCAGGCGGCGGCACCAATGCCAAGATGATGAACTTTGGCAAGAGCCGTGCCCGCATGACCAACACCAGCAACGTAACCTTTAAGAATGTAGCAGGTCTTCAGGAAGAGAAAGAGGATCTGGAGGAGATGGTGGATTTCCTGAGAAATCCCCAGAAGTATACCAGTGTGGGCGCAAGAATCCCGAAGGGCGTGATCTTAGTGGGCCCTCCTGGAACCGGTAAGACCCTGCTTGCCAAGGCAGTAGCCGGTGAGGCCGGCGTGCCGTTCTTCTCCATTTCCGGCTCTGATTTCGTAGAAATGTTTGTCGGTGTGGGTGCGTCCCGTGTCCGCGACTTATTCGAGGATGCCAAGAAGGCAGCACCGTGTATCGTTTTCATTGACGAGATCGATGCGGTAGCCCGCAGACGAGGCACCGGTATGGGCGGCGGCCACGATGAGCGTGAGCAGACCTTAAACCAGCTTCTGGTTGAGATGGATGGCTTCGGTGTAAATGAGGGCATCATTGTTATGGCAGCAACCAACCGTGTGGATATCCTGGATCCGGCTATCCTGCGTCCGGGCCGTTTTGACCGTAAGGTAGCGGTAGGACGTCCGGATGTAAAAGGCCGCGTGGAGATTCTTCAGGTGCATTCCAAAGAGAAACCGCTGGGCGAGGACGTAGATCTGGCCCGCGTGGCAAAGACCACCTCCGGCTTTACCGGAGCGGATCTGGAAAACCTCATGAACGAGGCGGCCATTCTTGCAGCCAAGGAGAACCGCAGTTACATCCGCCAGTCGGATATTGACCGCGCATTTGTTAAGGTTGGCATCGGCGCAGAGAAGAAGAGCCGTGTCATCTCTGAAAAAGAAAAGAAGATCACCGCTTACCACGAGTCCGGTCATGCGATTCTGTTCCATGTGCTTCCGGATGTGGGACCGGTTCATACCGTATCTATCATCCCGACCGGTGTCGGGGCAGCAGGCTACACCATGCCGCTTCCGGGTGAGGACGAGATGTTCAACACCAAGGGCAAGATGCTGCAGGATATCATGGTATCTCTTGGCGGCCGCATTGCGGAGGAGATCATCTTCGGTGATGTGACCACCGGCGCTTCCCAGGATATCAAGCACGCCAGCAAGGTAGCCCGCGCCATGGTGACCCAGTACGGCATGTCTGAGAAGGTTGGCATGATCGACTACGGCAGTGACGATGACGAGGTCTTCATCGGCCGTGATTTCGGCCATGTGCGCGCGTACAGCGACGAAGTGACCGCATCCATTGATGCCGAGGTAAAACGCATCATTGACGAGTGCTATGAGAAAGCAAAGAACATCATCCTGGAGCACCGGGATGTGCTGGAAAGCTGCACCGCCCTGCTGATCGAGAAAGAAAAAATCGGTCAGGAAGAGTTTGAGGCACTGTTCCAGAAATAACAGGAGCAGAAACTATACAAACTGCACAAAAATAGTTTTGAAATTTGTTCATGTTTGTTAACACTTATTGGTTGGGCCGTGCTATTATAATAGACGTAAACCCCCCAATACATTATATAGTTTTTGCTACACCCCATAAGAAACGAAATACCTTCTCCTGAAAGAGCCAGCTACCCCGCTGGCTCTTTCGCTGTATAAAAATAATATGTTGTAATCGACATGAGAATCATTTAAAATAGATTTATATGATTCCATCAGGTTCGTGAGAGATTGTGAGAAAACGGATCTGGGCAGGAAGGAGCAGGGGTTAGTTATGTTTGGAGAGCATCAGGAAAATGGAATGAACCGTCAGGCATTGTTTACGGATGAGACGCAGGATTACCGCCGCCCGGAGGAACCGGACGCAGGCGAAACGGTCGCCCTCCGCTTTCGTACCGCGAAAGACGATGTCGACCGGGTTTTTTATATCGAGGAAGACAAAAATGTACAGGCAGAGATGCGGAAGGTATCTTCCGACAGTCTGTTTGACTATTACGAATACAGCATGGAGGCAGACAGCCAGCCGCAGCGTTACTATTTTCAGGTGGTGAAGGGCAGCGAGATCTGCTACTTTAACCGTCTGGGTGCCACCATGGATATTCAGAGCTGCTACGCGTTCCGCATTACGCCGGGCTTTCACACGCCGGAGTGGGCGAAGGGCGCGGTCATGTATCAGATTTATGTGGATCGTTTCTGCAACGGAGACAAGAGCAACGATGTGACCGAGTGCGAGTATGTCTACATTGGCCGTCTGGTGCATCAGGTTACCGACTGGAGCACCAACCCGTCTACTATGGATGTAGGCTGTTTTTACGGCGGTGATCTGCAGGGCGTATGGGACAAGCTGGATTATCTGCAGTATCTGGGCGTGGAGGTCATCTATTTCAACCCGCTGTTCGTGTCTCCGTCCAACCACAAGTACGACAGCCAGGACTATGACCATATTGATCCGCATTATGGCGTCATCGTCAAAGACGGCGGTGAGCCGGTGGCCGCGAACGCGGTCAACAATGAGCATGCAACGAAATATCAGGTGCGCAGTGCCGACCCGGAGAATCTGGCGGCCAGCGACGCGTTTTTCGCCCGTTTTATGGAGGAAGTTCATAAGCGCGGTATGCGCGTGATCATTGACGGTGTGTTCAATCACTGCGGTTCCTTTAATAAATGGCTGGATCGTGAGAAAATCTACAGCCATCAGGGCAGCTATGAGCCGGGAGCATACGAGAGCAAGGACAGCCCGTACCGCAGCTTCTTTAAGTTCTACAATGAGGATGCATGGCCGGATAACGGCACCTATGATGGCTGGTGGGGCCACGATACACTGCCGAAATTAAATTACGAGGATTCGCCAAAGCTCTTTGAATACATTATGAAGATTGCCAGCAAGTGGGTATCTGCTCCCTACGGGGTAGATGGCTGGCGTCTGGATGTGGCGGCAGACTTGGGCCACAGCAGCGAGTATAACCACAAATTCTGGCAGGAGTTCCGGAAACACGTAAAGGAAGCCAATCCGGAAGCTATCATTCTGGCGGAGCATTACGGAGATCCCAGCAGCTGGCTGGCGGGAGACCAGTGGGATACGGTCATGAACTACGACGCATTCATGGAGCCGTTAACCTGGTTTCTGACCGGAATGGAGAAGCACAGTGACGAATACAACGGAGCCCTTTACGGCGATGGCGTGAGCTTCTTCCGCTCCATGTATTACCATATGAGCCGCATGCAGACCCAGTCGGTTCTGGTGGCCATGAACCAGCTTTCTAACCATGACCATAGCCGTTTCCTGACCCGTACCAACCAGATTGTGGGACGTTTGGCCAGTGCCGGGGCAAAGATGGCTGAGTTTGGCATCAATTACGGAACGTTCCGGGAAGCCATTATGGTGCAGATGACCTGGCCGGGCGCGCCGACTCTGTATTACGGAGATGAAGCCGGTGTCTGCGGCTGGACGGATCCGGACAACCGCCGGACTTATCCGTGGGGGTCCGAGGACTTTGAACTGATCGAATATCACCGCTACCTCATTGACCTGCACAAGAAGCTTCCGGCCCTGCGCCGCGGCTCCTTAAAGCAGCTGCAGGCCGACCGCCAGCTGATCGTCTACGGCCGCATGAGCGGAGAGAACAAGTGCGCGGTCATCATCAACAACCGCGGCGAGGGACGAAGCGTCAGTGTCCCGGTGTGGGAGCTTGGCATCACAGATGAGGATGTGATTACCCGGATGATGCTGTCTGATGAGAAAGGATACAACGCAGGCCGCATTGATTATCATGCGGACCATGGCTGTCTGACGCTGGATGTACCGGCGCACAGTGGTGTGCTGTTATCGAGTGGGGCGCTGGTGTAAATTATGTAAAAAAAGACCTTCGCGGGTGCAATGCCATGCGAAGGTCTTTTGTCTTTCCAAAATAAAAATTCGAAACACGGAAAAAACTGCTTGCTTTTTGGCAGTCCGTATGATAATATAATTTTTGCTTGTTGAAGCTAGTATGGATGGGTTCCCGAGTGGCCAAAGGGGGCAGACTGTAAATCTGTTAGCTGTGCTTTCGGTGGTTCGAATCCACCTCCATCCACTTCCTGAAAAGGATATGCCGCAGTGGCGGAACTGGCAGACGCACAGGACTTAAAATCCTGCGGGACTAATCTCCCGTGCCGGTTCGATTCCGGCCTGCGGCATTTAGATTTCAGGTATTTACAGTTACGATGAGACAGGCCTTGGTAGCTCAGTTGGTAGAGCAGAGGACTGAAAATCCTCGTGTCACTGGTTCGATTCCGGTCCAAGGCACTTGGATATGACAATTGTTCTTATTCATCGGTTTTTCATGAATTTCAAAAAACTTTAAAAAGTGCTTGCAATTTGGAAAGACTTGTGGTAAGATATGAAATGTCCAAAGGACAGCAATTAAATATGCGCGAGTGGCTCAGTTGGTGGAGTACGACCTTGCCAAGGTCGGGGTCGCGGGTTCGAGTCCCGTCTCGCGCTCTCAAAACAAGAAAAAGGATATCCGAAATGGATATCCTTTTTTCGTGCGTTCAAGCTTCCTGATGTCTCCATTATAAGAGTAATGTAAAAAAGAAACAAGGCTTTACTTTTGGGTGAAAGTTTTTTAATATAATTAAGGAAATCATATAACAGAGGCATAGCCATGAAGTTTATTTATACAAGGATCAAAGATGAGATTCGCATTGATCAGATAGAGGACCCGGAGGCGGTCATTTATGTGCCGGAACAGTTTGAGGACTGTCCGGTGACGGAGCTTGGATCCTATGTGCTGGCGCACAGTGCGGTGGAGGAGATTCACCTTCCGCCCTATGTGAGAAAAATCGGCGCATATGGGTTTTATGAGTGTGAGCAGTTGAAACGGATTTACTGCTACAGCCGGGTGTTAGATCTTGGTGCCGGTTTGTTTGCGGGGGTTCCGGCCGCGGAGTATCTGGATATTACAGAGTTTCCGGGGGAGCGCTCCTGCTTAAAGGAGATGCTGGCGGAGCTTCGCCAGACCTTGCGGGTGCAGCTTCATCCGATGCCGGCTGCAGCGCCAGAAGAAGCAGCAGTGGTTTTGGAGCATGTGGCAGAGAAAAAAGAAGCGCCGGTTTCCGGACAGGCGGCAGGCGAAATGGAAGCGCGTCTGATTTTTCCGGAATACTATGAGGATTCCGTGGAGAATACTCCGGCGCGCATTGTCAGCATTGAGACTCACGGCTGCGGACACCGATACCGTTACTGTTTTGCGGGACGTGTGTTTCAGTACCGCGAGTACGATGAACTTTTCCCACATGTTCAGGTGCAGGAGAAGGAAGAACTGGTGACGGAGCTGGCGCTGGGGCGCCTTCTGTATCCGCGGGAACTGTCGGAGAAGTACCGGGAGCATTACCTGGAGTATGTGAGGGAACACTGGAAAACAGCCGGAAAGCTGTTGATCCAGGCAGACCGGATGCAGCGAAACCGGGTGAGCAATCTGGAGCCGGGAAAGCTGCCGTGGCTGGTGGATGAGGTGCTGGAGCAGACCAGCACGAATCTTGCAGACCAGCTTGGCGAGCTGACAGGGCTTGCCCAGGAGGCGGGGGATACCGAAATGGTAAGCTGGCTCATGGAGCGGCGGTACCGCCTTCGGACTGCAGGTGCGCTTCAGAACATCGGCGGGACACAGACTGCTGAGGCAGTACTGCCTGCGGATGCTGTTCAGGGTACGGACAGAAGCCGGTTCGCATCTGGCAATCCGGAAATACCAGGGGAGTCACAGCGGCCGAAACGCAAACGCCGCTTCGAATTATAAAAGGAGAATGCAGACAGAGATGATCGATCCAACCAGACACAGACAGCTGGAAGAATTAAATATGGTAGAACTCTGCACCCGGATCTTCCGGAATTCCAGAAATGAGCTGTATCTGAACATGCGCTATCTGGATCTTTCCTTAAGCTCCCTTGGCTTTGAGGCAGATCCGAACTGCCGCGGTGTGGGGACAGACGGGTTTGTGATCTATTATCATCCGGACTATGTCTGCGACCTGTATCAGCGGGGGCGGGTGCATGTGAACCGGGCGTATCTGCATATGGTGCTGCACTGTCTGTTCTGTCACATGGATACTCGCGGAAAGCGGGAGACGGATCTGTGGAATCTGGCCTGCGACATTGCGGTGGAATCCATTCTGGATGATATGTATGTAAAATGTATCCGTGTGGCGCCGACACCGTTTCGCCGGGATTGGTATGGACGGCTGCGCGGAAAGCTGACGGTGTTAAACGCTGAGGGTGTGTACCGCGTGTTAAAAGAGGAAAATCTGGAACTGCGGCGGCTGGAACGCCTGGCGGCAGAGTTTCTGGTGGATGACCACAGTTACTGGGAACTGCCGGAGGATTCCCCGAAAACGCCTATGGTGCGGCAGACCCAGTGGAGCAACAACCGGGAAAAGGTGCAGACCGAGATGGAGACCATGGGAAACCAGCAGGACGAGGAAAACAGGAGTATGCTGGAACAGGTTCAGGTGGAGAATCGGGAACGCTACGATTACCGCAGATTTCTGCAGCGGTTTTCGGTACTGCGGGAGGAGATGCAGGTGGACCCGGATTCCTTCGACTATATTTTTTATACCTACGGCCTGTCTCTTTATGGCAATATGCCGTTAGTGGAGCCGCTGGAATCCAAAGAAGTGAGCCGGATTGAGGATTTTGCGGTGGTGATTGATACTTCCATGTCCTGTTCCGGAGATCTGGTGCGGCGGTTTCTGGAAGAAACCTACGATGTGCTCTGCCAGTCGGACAGCTATTTTAAGAAGACCAACATCCACATCATCCAGTGCGATGAGCAGGTGCAGCAGGACCGCCTGATTACGAACCGGGAAGAGATGGAAGCCTATATGCGGGATTTCACTATCATCGGTCAGGGCGGCACGGATTTCCGTCCGGCATTTGAGTATGTGAACGGACTGATCCGGCAGGGCGCCTTTCACCGGCTGAAGGGGCTGTTGTATTTTACTGACGGCGAAGGCATTTACCCGGTGAAGCGGCCGGTGTATGACACGGCCTTTGTGTTTCTGAAGGATCAGTATACGGATATTTCGGTTCCGGCCTGGGCAATGAAACTTATCATTGAGCCAGAGCAGCTGCAGGAAGAAGCTGGCACAAAGCCGGATGGCGCACAGTCCCTTCAGCAGTCGCTGGAGAACCCGGCAGAACATGCAGAGATAGAGAGACAGTGAAAACTGGAAAGGAAGAAACAAAGAATCGTATGAACATCAAGCGTGCAAAACAGGAAATCAAGGATACGGTAGCCGCATATCTGGCGAAGGATGAGTTTGGGGCTTACGAGATCCCGTCCATCCGCCAGCGCCCCATGCTTCTGATCGGACCGCCCGGAATCGGCAAGACCCAGATCATGGAGCAGGTGGCGCAGGAGTGCCAGATCGGCCTGGTGGCTTATACCATCACTCATCACACAAGACAGAGCGCGGTGGGACTGCCTTTTATTGAACATAAAATATATGGCGGCAAGGAGTATGCCGTGACGGAATATACCATGAGTGAGATCGTGGCATCGGTCTATGACCGGATCGAAAAGAGCGGCATGCCGGAGGGCATTCTGTTCATCGATGAGATCAACTGCGTGTCAGAGACGCTGGCTCCGACCATGCTGCAGTTTTTGCAGGGCAAGGCCTTTGGCAATCACAAGATTCCGGAGGGCTGGATCATTGTGGCAGCGGGAAACCCGCCGGAGTATAACAAGTCTGTGCGGGAATTTGATATCGTGACTATGGACCGAATCCGCCGGATTGATGTGGAGCCGGATCTTCCGGTCTGGAAGGAGTACGCGAAGACCGTGGGCGTGCATCCGTCCATTCTTTCTTATTTAAATGTCCGTCCGCAGAATTTCTGCCAGATTGAAACAACTGTGGATGGTAAGCGGTTTGTGACGCCCCGTGGCTGGGAAGATCTCTCTGAGCTTATCTGGATTTACGAAAAGCAGGAGCGGAAGATGGACCGGGAACTGGTGGGCGAGTACATCCAGTTTCCGAAGATCGCGAAGGACTTTGCTAACTATCTGGAACTGTATTACAAATACCGGGATGATTATCAGGTGGAGCAGGTGCTGGAGGGCCATATTTCCGAGGCAGCAGTGGATAAGCTGCAGCGGGCATCCTTCGATGAGCGCATCAGTGTGGTAAGCCTGCTGTTGTCTGGTCTGAATGAAAAATTCCGGAATGTCATCCGCATGGAAGAAATGATGAGCCTGCGGATGGAGCAGATGAAGAAGCTGCAGGCTGCTTCCGGCAGCGCCCTTGCGGATGCCCTGTCTGCCCTTGCGGAGAACTTCTATGCTGAGTGGTCCCGCCTTCTGGAAAACAGTCTCTTATCCCGGGCGCAGCTTCGCACTTACCGTACGGTAAGTGCCAAACTGGAAGAGGACCTGATGGAGCTTAGAAAGAGCGGCATCACAGACTGGGATGAAGGTTTTGCATTTCTGAGGGAGCGCTTTGGCGCGGACAGTGACCGTTATGAGGAACTGTTTGATGAGGCAGGGAAAGCACTGGAGCATGCCTTTGACTTTATGGAGGCAGCCTTTGCGGGAAGCCAGGAGCTGGTGCTGTTTGTCACGGAGTTAAATACCGGCGCTTACAGCGTGCATTTCCTGCAGGATTACGAGTGTGAGCGGTATTACCAGTACAACCGCGACCTGCTGTTCTCCCAGGAGGAACAGGAAATTGAAAAACTACTGAAGAGGTAATAAAATATGATGTTTTTAACAAAGCTGATGCTTTTGACGGCATCGGAAACCGATACCGATCTGTCCACGGTTCTGGAAGAAACCAAGGCGGTGGCAGAGGAGGTCCATGAGGACCTGCAGAATTTAAAACCAAACGTGATTCTGGAAACCTTAAAGAGCTGGTTGCCGGGGCTTATGAGCTTCGGCTACCGTCTGGTTATCGCGATTCTGATCCTGGTAATTGGAAACCGGATTGTGCATGCGGTGCGGAAATTCTTACATAAAACCTTTACACACATGAATATGGATCCGAGCATCAGCCGGTTTCTGATTTCCGTGGCAGATGCCTGCATTTATGCGCTGGCCATCTTTATTGCGGCAGATAAGATCGGCATTCCGTCCGCATCCATCATTGCGCTGCTGGGTTCTGCCGGCTTGGCCGTCGGCCTGTCTTTGCAGGGCAGCCTGGCGAATGTGGCGGGCGGCATTTTACTTATGCTGCTGCGTCCGTTCGGTGTTCATGATTATATCGTGAGCGGCGGATATGAAGGCACGGTGCAGAGCATCGGCCTGGCATATACCACGATTATTACCGTTGATAACAAGAAAATCACCATTCCAAATGGTCAGATTTCCAACAGTACGGTGGTAAATGTGACTGCGCAGGAGAAGCGCCGCGTGGATCTGGTGGTTGGCATCGGTTATAGTTCTGACATCAAAAAGGCCAAGGAACTGCTCCGTCAGGTTTACGAGAAGCATCCGCTGGTACTGGCAGAGGGTGGCATCACCGTTTACGTGGACGAACTGGCCGACAGTGCTGTCATGATCGGCGGCCGCGGCTGGACGAAGACGGAGAACTACTGGCAGGTGCGATGGGATGTCCTGGAGGGAATCAAGGAGGCCTTTGACGCAAATGGCATCGAGATTCCGTTCAATCAGATTGATGTGAATATCAAAAATCAGTAAAAAGATGAAAAATTATTCAAAGAACAGCTTTAAGTCATCCTCTACCGTTCCGATTCCCGCAATTCCGAAGTTTTCCACCAGTACCTTCGCTACATTTGGGGATAAGAAGGCCGGAAGGGTCGGTCCCAGGTGGATATTTTTCACGCCGAGGTACAAGAGAGCCAGCAGGACAATGACGGCCTTCTGCTCGTACCACGCGATGTTGTAGACGATCGGCAGGTCGTTGATGTCATCCAGGCCGAAGACCTCCTTTAATTTCAGCGCAATGACGGCCAGGGAGTAGGAGTCGTTGCACTGTCCGGCATCCAGGACTCTCGGGATGCCGCCGATATCGCCCAGGTCCAGCTTGTTGTACTTGTACTTTGCGCAGCCTGCGGTGAGGATGACAGCATCTTTCGGCAGAGCCTTTGCAAAGTCAGTGTAGTAGTTTCTGGATTTTGCGCGGCCGTCACAGCCAGCCATGACCACAAACTTTTTAATGGCGCCGGATTTTACCGCATTCACGATGGAGTCGGCCAGAGCCAGCACCTGGTTGTGGGCAAAGCCGCCCAGGATCTCACCCTGTTCGATCTCCGTCGGAGCCGCGCAGTGCTTGGCCTGTTCAATGATCTCGGAAAAATCTTTCTCTTCGCCAATCTCACCGGCGATGTGCTTACAGCCCGGATATCCGGCTGCGCCGGTGGTGTAGAGGCGGTCTTTGTAGCTGTCCCTCGGCGGAACAATGCAGTTAGTAGTCATGAGAATCGGTCCGTTGAAGCTCTCAAATTCTTCCTTCTGTTTCCACCATGCGTTTCCATAGTTGCCGACAAAGTTCGGATACTTCTTAAAGGCCGGGTAGTAGTGGGCCGGAAGCATCTCGGAGTGGGTGTAGACATCCACTCCGGTGCCCTGGGTCTGTTTTAACAGCATTTCCAGATCCCGCAGGTCGTGGCCGGAAACCAGGATGCCCGGGCGGGTGCCGACACCGATGTTGACGCGAGTCATCTCCGGGTGGCCGTAAGCGCCGGTGTTAGCGGCATCTAAGAGAGCCATGCCCTCCACGCCATATTTTCCGGTCTCCAGAGTTAAGTTTACATAATCTTCAACAGTGAGAGAGTCATCCAGGGTAGCGGCCAGGGCGCGCTGCAAAAAGGCATCCAGCTCTGCGTTATCCTGCATCAGGACATTGGCGTGTTTGCTGTAGGCGGACAGCCCCTTTAAACCGTAGGTGATCATCTCCCGCAGGCTGCGGATGTCTTCATTTTCGGTAGAGAGAACCCCTACGAGGGCAGCTTTTACCGGAAACTTGCTTTGCGGGCCGTTCCAGAGCGCGGCAGCCGGAAGGGCGGAAACGTCCGGACACTGCTTTAAGAGCTGTTCTTTGGTATCCAGAGTCTCGCGGATGCGTGCCACGATCATTTCCTTATCAAAGTTGGCGTTGGTGATGGTGGTGAACAGGTTTACGGTGATGAGATGGTTGATCTCCGCGCTGATCTCCTGGCCCAGGCTGCGCAGATGGGTGGTGACAGCGGAAATGCCGCGGGACACATAAACCAGCAGATCCTGCATGGCAGCCACATCCGGTGTTTTTCCACAGACGCCGGAGTTTGTACATCCGGTACAGCCTGCCGCTTCCTGACACTGATAACAAAACATATTCTGACTCATAAATAAAATCCTCCTTACTGGGCTAAAACTATCAATAACGGTATGGCAGCAGTATACGACAGAAAGATGGAAATGAATGTTGTTTAAACAACAAAATTGCATTATAATAGCTCTAAAATGCTGGCAAATTATAGAAGCCGGGTAACTGTGAGGGTACTGAACAGTTACGAAGCCGGTATGTGATGGGAAATGTGTACCTGAAGGTCACAATGCCCGTGAAGGGCAGAAGCATGAGCAGAGTCAGGAGGAATTACGATGTGTACAGCAGCAGTGTATAAGACAAAAGACTTTTATTTCGGACGAAATCTGGATTATGAATTTCCGTACGGGGAGGAGGTCACCATCACGCCCCGGAACTATCCGTTTTCGTTTCGGTTTCTGGGGGAGAGGAAGCAGCATTACGCCATGATTGGCATGGCCCATGTGGCAGATGATTATCCTCTTTATTATGATGCCATCAATGAAAAAGGACTTGGCATGGCCGGGCTGAATTTTGTGGGAAATGCGGTGTATGGAGAACCTGTTTTGGGAAAGAAAGAAGAAACGGCAGAGGAACATGAGCGCGAAGCAGGAATGGTGAAAGGATCAGAAATTGACAACGTAGCGCAGTTTGAACTCCCGCTCTGGCTGCTGGGGCAGTGCGCGTCTGTAAAAGAAGTACGGGCGCTGCTGGCGCGGATCAACATCACCAACACCCCATTCAATGAAAGGTATCCGGTTTCCCAGCTTCACTGGATGATCGCGGACCGGGAGGAGACCATTGTGGTGGAGGCAGTGGCAGACGGGCTTCACGTATACGACAACCCGGCGGGCGTCCTCACCAATAATCCGCCCTTCCCGCAGCAGATGTTCCGGTTAAATGATTACCGCAGCCTGTCCCCGAAACAGCCGGAAAACACCTTCGCGCCAGGCCTGGAGCTTGCGTCTTACAGCCGCGGCATGGGAGCCATGGGCCTTCCGGGAGATCTTTCCTCTGCGTCACGGTTTGTCCGTGCGGCCTTTGTGCGGGGAAATTCCCTTTCGGGAGATTCCGAAGCAGAGAGTGTGAGCCAGTTCTTTCACATTCTGCACTCCGTAGAGCAGCAGAGAGGCTGCTGCGATGTGGGCGGAGAAAAATACGAGATTACCATCTATACTTCCTGCTGTAACGCGGATAAGGGAATCTACTATTATACTACCTATGAAAATCATCAGATCACAGCAGTGGATATGCATGCTGAAAACCTGGATGGAGCAGAGCTTTTCCGTTACCCGCTGGTACAGGGCGAGCAGATTCGCTGGCAGAACCGGTAGTTCGGGTTTGCCTGGCGGGCAATCTGCCCGCCCTGTCTGTTTTAGCGGAATGGCTGCACGTTATGGCTTGCGCGAATTACTGGATTGCAGATCCCACCCGTTTACGGATTTCCGGACCAATGGTCATGGCAATCAGCATTTTGATCAGGTCAGCAGGAATAAACGGGAACACGCATACGGCAAGCGCGGCAGATACCGTGTACCCGGCCTGCATACAGAACCAGGCAGTTCCGAGGGCGTAGCAGATGGCGGTTCCCACGATCATGCCAAGAAGCTGGATCCAGCGTTTCTGGCAGTGGTCAATCACGATACCGGCAATGATTGCCATTGGGATAAAGCCTACAATATAACCGCCGGTGGGGCCGGCCAGTTTGGCAACTCCGCCGGTAAAGCCGGAGAAGACCGGAAGGCCTGCGAAGCCGATCAGCAGATAGAGGAAATAGCTGAGCGTGCCGCGTTTCCAGTCC
Source organism: Ventrimonas faecis (assembly GCF_040096075.1). Taxonomy (NCBI): domain Bacteria; kingdom Bacillati; phylum Bacillota; class Clostridia; order Lachnospirales; family Lachnospiraceae; genus Ventrimonas; species Ventrimonas faecis. The sequence goes on along the minus strand of NZ_JBBMFJ010000020.1, from coordinate 4,062 downwards.
AGCAGATAGAGGGACAGATAAATGGCAAGGTTGGTAAAGGAAATCGGGACCGGACCGATGGGAACGGACAATGGAGCCAGGATACAGGTCACCGCGGTCATGAGCGCGGTGGAGACCATGGCGTAAGTCTGGATGCTTCTGGAAACTCTGGTATTTTCGTAATTCATGGTGTTATCTCCCTTCATTAAGCGGATTCAATTTCATAGGTAAATCCGGCATCTTCAATCGTCTGAATGGTATCTTTGATGCCCTGGCCGCCTGCGGTCAGATAACCGGAAGCAAAAATGGAGTCGACTACGCGGAGCAGCATCTTTTCTTCCCCTTTAAAATAAACTTCCCGGCCAGCGGCACAGCGGATGTCTGCTTTCGGAACCAGTAGCCGGGCAAGGCAGAGCACCTTCATGCAGTAGGCGGTGGAAAGAACTGACATATCGGCATGCTCCAGCGGGGTTCCTGGAATCGGAAGCAGGAAATTGATGGGAAGCGCTTCCGGCTGGATTTCCCGGAGCTCCAGAAGCATATCGACCACATCTTCCTTTGATTCGCCCATGCCGATGATGCCGCCGCTGCAGATCTCATAGCCCAGTCCCTGCAGCATGCGGATGTTTGCGACACGTTGGTCGAAGGTGTGGGTAGAGCAGATATTCGGGTAGTAATTTCGGCTGCTGTTTAAGTTATGGTTGATACGGTCCAGACCAGCATCTTTTAAAACCTTCGCCTGATGCTCGGTCAGAAAACCGATGGAGCAGCAGAGATGAGTTCCATCTGCTTTCATTTTGCGGATCTTTTCAGCCAGAATTTCGATTTCTTCATCGGTGAACTTCATTCCGCTGAGTCCGATGCAGTGGCGGGAGAGATGATGCTCCTTTACAAAGTCATTGTCTTCGTATAATTTCTCATCCTCTACCCATTTGTATTTGTTGATGTCCGCTTTGGAGCGGCAGGACTGGGCGCAGTAGGCACAGTCCTGGGAGCAGTTGCCGCTGCGGGCGTTGGTAAGAATGTGAATACTCACATGGTTCCCTTTGTACTTTCTCCGGTAGGTCTCGGCAAAGGAGACAAGCTCCTCTAAGGATTCATCCGGAGTGTTTAAGACCGCGAGGGCATCTTCCCGGGAAAGCTGTGGATCTGTGGAAGCGTCAGGCGTTGTGATGTTCATAAGAAATCCTCTCTTTCTGGTGGCTTGAATTGAAATAAAATCTTTTCCTAAAATAGCACGATGAGAATTGATTGTCAACTAATAAATAAAAGCTGGTTAACAATTGGAACACGCAAATAATTCACAAAATCTCCACAAAAATTAGCACTCACCTCTTGACAGTGCTAACAACATGTGATATAGTACAGTCAATGTTATAGAAGTAATATAACAGACGTGATAAAAGATAACGTTGCACTGAATGAATGGAGGCGTGACTTATGAATATAAACAAATTTACGCAGAAATCCATGGAGGCCGTTCAGAACTGTGAGAAGCTTGCCTATGAATATGGCAACCAGCAGATTGAGCAGGAGCACCTGTTTTACAGCCTGCTGACTCTGGACGACAGCCTGATTTTAAAACTGTTAACCAAGATGGGCATCAGCAAAGAGCTGATCACGAATGAAGCCCAGCAGAAGCTGGCCGGACTGCCGAAGGTGAGCGGCTCCAGCCAGGTATACATCAGCAATGACTTAAACAAAGTCCTCATCAATGCTGAGGATGAGTCCAAAGCCATGGGCGATGAATATGTTTCCGTTGAGCATATTTTCCTGTCCATGTTAAAATATGCGGACCGCACTATGAAAGAACTGTTCCGTCAATACGGCATTACCCGGGATACCTTCCTGCAGGCACTGTCTACCGTGCGCGGCAACCAGAGAGTGGTCAGCGACAATCCGGAAGCTACCTATGATACTCTGGAAAAATATGGATATGATCTGGTAGAGCGCGCAAAGGATCAGAAGCTGGATCCGGTCATCGGCCGTGACAGCGAGATTCGTAACGTCATTCAGATTCTGTCCAGAAAGACCAAGAACAACCCGGTCCTCATCGGTGAGCCTGGTGTTGGTAAGACCGCTGTTGTTGAGGGACTGGCTCAGCGTATTGTCCGCGGCGATGTGCCGGAAGGCTTAAAGAACCGCAAGCTGTTCGCCCTGGATATGGGTGCGCTGGTTGCAGGTGCCAAGTACCGTGGTGAGTTTGAGGAGCGGTTGAAAGCTGTTCTGGAAGAAGTCAAAAAGAGCGAAGGACAGATCATTCTGTTCATCGATGAGCTGCATACCATTGTGGGTGCCGGTAAGACCGAGGGCTCCATGGATGCGGGCAACCTGTTAAAGCCGATGCTGGCCAGAGGTGAGCTGCACTGTATCGGTGCCACCACATTGGATGAGTACCGCAAATACATTGAGAAGGATGCTGCTCTGGAACGTCGTTTCCAGCCGGTTCTGGTAGACCAGCCGACTGTGGAAGATACCATCTCCATTCTGCGTGGCATCAAGGAACGCTATGAAGTATTCCACGGTGTCAAGATCACCGACTCTGCCCTGGTAGCAGCAGCCGTGCTTTCTGACCGTTACATTACTGACCGGTTCCTGCCGGATAAGGCCATTGACCTGGTGGATGAGGCCTGTGCCCTCATTAAGACGGAACTGGATTCCATGCCGACAGAGCTGGATGAACTGTCCAGAAGGATCATGCAGCTGGAAATTGAGGAGACTGCCTTAAAGAAAGAGACCGACCATTTAAGCCAGGAGCGTCTGGCTGACCTGCAGAAGAACCTGGCTGAACTCCATGACGAGTTTGCCAGCAAGAAGGCACAGTGGGAGAATGAGAAGAATTCCGTTTCTCATCTGTCTGCTCTGCGTGAGGAGATTGAGCAGGTAAACCGCGACATCGCCACTGCCCAGCAGCAGTATGACCTGAATAAGGCCGCAGAGCTGCAGTACGGCAAGCTGCCGCAGCTGCAGAAACAGCTGGAAGCTGAGGAAGAGAAAGTTAAGAGCCAGGATCTGAGTCTGGTGCATGAGAGTGTTACTGAAGATGAGATCGCAAGAATCATTTCCCGCTGGACCGGCATTCCGGTAAGCAAGTTAAATGAGAGCGAGCGCAGCAAGATCCTCCATCTGGATACGGTACTGCACAAACGGGTGGTAGGCCAGGATGAAGGTGTGGAGAAGGTAACGGAAGCTATCCTTCGTTCCAAAGCCGGCATCAAGGATCCGACCAAGCCGATTGGTTCGTTCCTGTTCCTTGGACCGACTGGTGTTGGTAAGACCGAGCTTGCAAAGGCTCTTGCCGAGGCTCTGTTCGACGATGAAAACAACATGGTTCGTATCGATATGAGTGAGTATATGGAGAAGCACTCTGTAGCCCGCCTGATCGGAGCACCTCCGGGATATGTCGGTTACGATGAGGGCGGTCAGCTGACTGAGGCAGTCCGCCGGAAACCGTACTCCGTTGTCCTCTTTGACGAGGTAGAGAAGGCACATCCGGATGTATTCAACGTCCTGCTTCAGGTTCTGGATGATGGACGTATCACCGATTCCACCGGCAAGACGGTAGATTTCAAGAACACCATCCTGATCATGACCTCCAACATCGGATCCCAGTATCTGTTGGATGGTATTGATGAGAACGGCAATATTAAGCCGGAGGCTGAGGCTATGGTTATGCAGGATCTGCGTGCCCACTTCCGTCCGGAGTTCTTGAACCGTCTGGACGAAACCATCCTCTTCAAACCGTTAACAAAGGATAACATCAGCCACATTGTGGACCTGATGGTAGCCGATGTGAACCGCCGTCTGGAGGACCGCGAGCTGAAGGTAGAACTGACTGACAACGCCAAGACCTTCGTCACCGACCACGGTTATGACCCGGCTTATGGCGCACGTCCGCTGAGAAGATATCTTCAGAAGAACGTGGAGACTCTGGCAGCAAGGATCATCCTGGAAGGTAATATCAGCGAGGGCCAGACCATCGTCATTGATACCGATGAGAAAGGCGAGAAGCTGATCGCATATGTAAAATAAAAATTTATTGCAGCACAGAAAATGCCGGGCGGCGCCAGCTGGCGCCGCCCG
>NZ_JBBMFJ010000019.1:0-72044 GCF_040096075.1 Ventrimonas faecis | reverse complement strand
TGACGGTTCTAAGTTTGAAGCCAACGCAAACAAGTATTCCTGGGTATGGAAGAAAGCGACTGAAAAATCCAGATACCACCTGTTTGAGAAGATCACTTCCCTGTTTCAGGAAATTAATCTTGAGCTTCAATACACGGGGATAAAGTTTAGTATTAATACGGAATACTCGCCAGAATACTTAAAGGAAGCCGCATCGAAATACGTAGAAATCTGGCAGTTGGATGAAACAACGTTTGTCGCTGGGAAAGGACATCGAAAGTCAGTCCAGCAGCGCCATTATGAAAAACTTCAGGAATATCTGTCAAAGCTGAATGAATATGTAGAAAAGATCCAAATCTGTGGAGATGGACGCAATAGCTATTCCAAGACTGATCATTCCGCTACTTTCATGCGAATCAAAAAGGACTATATGGGAAATGACCAACTGCTCCCGGCGTATAATGTCCAGGTCGGTGTGGCGGATGAGTATATAGCGGTTGTTGATATGAACCAATATCGTTCAGATATGGACTGTTTCATCCCCCTCATGAATAAGTTCCATGATATTTATGGATTCTACCCCAAATATCCGGTAGCGGATGCCGGTTACGGCTCGTATAATAACTATATTTTCTGTGAACAGAATGGGCTGGAAAAATATATGAAATTTCCAATGTTTAAGAAAGAAACCACCGACAGAAACTATCATGAAGACCCATTCCGGGCAGTTAATTTCAAGATTGACAGAGATGGAAAAATGTGGTGCCCTAACGGAAAGGGATTCCATTTGCAGTACCGTAAGGCAATAAAAGGAAACGCATATGGACGGGAAGAGGAAATCTATCAGTGCGAAGACTGCAGTGGATGTCCTTACGCAGAAAAATGTAAAAAGGGAGAAGGAAACCGTACCGTGCGTGTCAATCAGGAACTAACAAAGATGCATCAGGAAGTGATTCAAAACCTTGAGAGTATCCAGGGTGCGCTGCTTAGAATGAACCGTTCCATCCAGGCAGAAGGTACTTTTGGTATTATAAAAAATGACCGCTGGTATAAACGGATTGTGCGAAGAGGGATAAAAACCGTTCAACTTGAAGTATACCTTGTTTCACTGGGACACAATCTTTATAAATTCCACAACAAACAGATGAAAATAAAATCAGCTGCATAGATTTGAAAATCAACAAATTTATGGGGTAAGGGGGAAATGCGCTTTTAGAGACTACTTCGTTTATAATTTTTTAGTCTAAAAGAGCGTGTAAAAAATGATTTCTCATTTTTTCACACGCCCTGATATAGATGAAATAAGATTCATTTGGAGATTTATTTCCTTTTCACAATCACTCTCCCCGTAAGGGGGCCGGTCGCGGAACGCGCTTTATTTAAAAGAGTTAAAAAACATAAAAAAATTTAAAGACATAAAAGACATGTAAAAATGAGAGCAATTTCCTGCCGTCAAAGGTTCTATTTCAGGCATTTATTTTTGGATCAGCCGATTTTTAAAAGAAAATGCAGTTTTTATTTTAAAAAAGATGATTTTCTAATGAAAAGAATGTTTTTTTATAAAAAAGGTGATTTTTTTCTGACCCAGACAAAGAAAATTGTGGATAACCAACCTGGAAATTTAGATATTGCTGAAAGAAATACACATTGAAAAGCAATGAATAGGAAAAAAATCATCCAGAAAACGGGTATGAAAATACAGAATGGAACGAGAAATAGGCATCCTAGCGGATGCCGGTGAAGCGAAGCTTATGCAATTTGTGGATTTTGGATCAATTTCCTTATGATGGATCGAACGAGCGAGCCAGGCCCTTTCTTTGCATCATAGAGTTTTGTGAGGATATAACGGTTATAGAAAAGGTGCAGTGCATCCAGTACCGTATCAATCTCGTAATCCTGTGCCATGATGGTAAGATCATGATACTGAGTTTCTTCAAAACCATAGGTTGGAAGTAGATGATCAGCATCCAGGGTGGTTGTCTGATCGAATGCGATATCATATTCTGTTTTCAGGATCTCCTCATACTGTATTCTCTCTTTTAACTTGCCTTCAAACAAGGAACTGTTAAAGATGCGGATAACATCATCCATTTCAGTGGTAAAAGAAACGATTTTGGAGTAGGCAGCCTGACGGACCTGATTTTTGGTAGTGGCTCCATTAAAACAATCATTGAGCTTTGCAGCGATATAACGCTTTTTCCTGGTGTACTCTTCCTTAAAAATGGTTTTGAAGGAGTTGGCATGATCTAAAATCTGCTTTACCACACCTGGTTTTACATATTTGGGTAAACCGGCAAGTAATTCTTTAAATGTGAGTTTGGCCACGGCCAGCTTTGCAGAACTCTGAAGTTCAGTGGTGATCGCTTCACAAAGAAGCATAAGGATCACTCGTAGCTCATTAATGGATTTGATCTGCAGGAGCTGATCAAGCAAATCATATGTACACTGGATATAACCACCGCCAAGACCGATAGGATTATACATTTTGGTGTAGTCATGGATTGTAAAGCTATACTCTTCTGTGACCGGATCCATAGATACATCAAAAAAGCCGCAGGACTCCAACCGGAGAATATTGCTGCGAACAGTTTTGATGTTACAATCAAGTGCTTGTGCCAGATCTTCCAGATCGAGTGGTGAAGTGATGCCGGTATTTGCATTGGCATAGAAATGGATCAGAATGAATAGCCGAACAGAGCAGCTTTTTAACAGCTGCTTCTCGAATGAAGTATGAATGATTTTCTTTATGGATGGAATGCTTACATTCGCAAAACGTTTCACTCTGGATCCACCCTCCTTCCTCACAATATAATGTTAATTATAAACGGATTATAAAAAATTTGGAATATTGCCAAAGTGTGGAAAAAAGGGTAATAAAGGCCCGTTTTTTGAAGTGTATTAATGAGAATAAAAAAAGAGAAAATAAGATCAAAAAATTCAGAAAATGGTGTAAAATAAGGGTTTTCCCCGAAAAAGTTACCGCAGTTCCCCGAAAAAAGTTACCGCAGTTCCCCGAAAAAGTTACCGCAGTTCTCCGAAAAAGTTACCGCAGTTCCCCGAAAAAAATACCGCAGTTCTCCGAAAAAACTACCGCAGTTCCCCGAAAAAGTTACCGCGGTTCCCCGAAAAAGTTACCGCAGTTCTCCGAAAAGGTTACCGCAGTTCTCCGAAAAGGTTACCGCAGTTCTCCGAAAAAGGCTACCGCAGTTTACCGAAAAAGCAGCTGCAGCTTCCGAAAAAGCCACCGCAGTTTACCGAAAAAGCAGCTGCAGTTTCCGAAAAAACTACTGCAGAGTACCGAAAAACAACTGCATCTGGGCACGGGACGGCCAGTTACCGCAGTTCCCCGAAAAGTGGCTGCATTAAGCTGGAGTCTGTCAGTTACCGCAGTTCCCCGAAAAATGACTGCATCTGGGCACGGGACGGCCAGTTACCGCAGTTCCCCGAAAAGTGGCTGCATTAAGCCGGAGTTTGTCAGTTACCGCAGTTCCCCGAAAAGTGGCTGCATTAAGCTGGAGTCTGTCAGTTACCGCAGTTCCCCGAAAAGTGGCTGCATTAAGTCGGAGTCTGTCAGTTACCGCAGTTCCCCGAAAAGTGGCTGCATTAAGCCAGAGTTTGTCAGTTACCGCAGTTCCCCGAAAAGTGGCTGCATTAAGCCGGAGTCTGTCAGTTACCGCAGTTCCCCGAAAAGTGGCTGCATTAAGCCGGAGTTTGTCAGTTACCGCAGTTCCCCGAAAAGTGGCTGCATTAAGCCGGAGTTTGTCAGTTACCGCAGTTCCCCGAAAAGTAACTGCAGTTGAGCCGAAGCCTGTCAGTTACCACAGTTCCCCGAAAAGTAACTGCAGTTGAATCAAAACCGGTTAGTGGCTGCAGTTCTCCGAAAAAGCAACCGCAGTTGCCCATTTAACATATCTTCCAAAAAAATATTCACAGTTATCCGATTAGCGCTATATAATTACCATATAATAGAAAACCGAGAACAGTACGCTCTCGGTTTAAATTATTTTTTCTTGATAAAATGCAGTTGCATATCTTTTAAAGTGCTTACAGTCGGAATCCCTAAAAATTCTTCAGAGAAAACCATATTAGGATAACGCTCTTTCAATGTGGTCTGTTTTTCCAGTAGTTCATAAGCTTTTGAAAAAGCACGTTTTAATAATGTGTTTTTGTTTGATGTACGGATCGTATTTTTTAGAGCTTCTGCTAATTGAGGAGAGCGATCAAAAATTTCCTGAACAGAGATGAACACATTTTCATCTTTAGATTGTTCAATCATTGTTACAATCGCAAACACAATTTCCACGGAGCGTTTATTTCTTTCCTTGGTTATTGAGGTATTGATGATATCAGCATGCTCTGATATTAAGAACTTTTCAGGTTCATTCATCTTATTCAATCGGAGTTTTGATCGGCGTACTGTTACATCATACAGTGTTTGTATTAAGCGCAACATATAAGGTGAGGAAAAACGTATTGTGTTCGTGGTGTCGTCATAACCCAGTGAAACCAGGAGTGGTAAAGCAGATCCGATTCGTTTTGGATATTTGGGATCACGAATAACTCCGTAGAGAGTTTGGAATGCTCCGACTTTATTGCGAAGTAATATTGTATCTTCAGCACTTATATTACGGCCTTTTCCCATGAGTTCTGCTAAGTCTGGCAGATAGATGGCAAAACTTTCGTTTACTTCGTGGTTTGTAGAGAAACTCTCTCTAAAATCAGAAAGGATGATACTATAAAATAATTTTAATAAGGGCAGATCGAATTCTCCAATCTCCACAACTTTACCACGGTTAATTTCTTCCAACGTTGCCTCTGACGCAGGTAATCCTGCGAAAGAGAGTTTTCCTGTATCGGGATTATAATTAAGTCCGTCTGTCGAAACCAGGGGCTTTAAATAAGCATTTCCACTTTTCCGTAGACTTAAGCCGGATTCATATTCCTGATCAATAATCAGGGAAATGTGCTTTGTTAATGAAGTATCGACATAGTCTTTTTTTCTTGTTCGGTTGGTTCTTTTTTTAGTTTCATGCTCTACGGACTCTAGCGAAGATGCATCAGGCTGTGTGTTGTATGCGTTATCGGCGGCAAAAACCGGCAGCTCCTGAAGAACTACCTTGAGAGCCTCATATATACGATTTTCATCTTCTGTCAAAGGTGGGCCAGACTCCTTACGAGCTTGAAGTTCCTGAAAGTGCAGGGCATAATGTTCGGGAATTGGTGCATATACTTTTCCTGTTTCAGGGTCTTTTGACCACCACTCATTTTCAGTTTTATAACTGATCTCATGATCAACAGGTACCATCTCAGTTTCAACATCAATGGGGTGCTCTTTTCCATCTTTATCTGTTACCGAAATCTGAACAGTTTTCTTTTTATTTAATAACTCTGAATCTCTTTCCATTATTTACGCTCCTAAAAGATAAACCCTAGCTTATATTATACCGAAAGAATGGATTTATCGCAAGACAAATGAAACTGGAAGGGGATTGCAAATTGTTTGCTCTATTCGTTTGAAACATTGTAAATCCACCCATGATCGCCATGGTAAATCATTTGTCTTGTCATACCGCCATCAATGCAGATATTTTCTCCGGTAATAAACCCGGCTTTTTCTGAACACAGGAATAAGACCATATTGGCGATATCCATCGGATTTCCCACACGTCCGGCTGGCTGCTGGGTGGCATGAGCACCATCGTAGATGCGGTAATCCGTATCAATCCAGCCGGGAGAGATAGAATTTACCCGTACTTTCCCAGAAAAACTGATTGCCAGTGCATGAGTAAGCGAAGAAATTCCACCTTTTGCAGCGGTATAGCTTTCAGTTTGTGGCTGGCTCATACGATCCCGGGAGGATGATATATTGATGATTGCAGAGCCATTGGTAAAGTGATTAGAAAACAATTTGGAAAGATAAAATGGTGCAGTCACTCCGACCTCCAGGGCGTATTGAAACTCTTCGTAGGAACAGTCCCTGATACCCTTCATCAGGGGTAGTGCATTGTTGATCAGGTAATCTGCATGTCCATGTTTTTGAATGACGCTGGCAGCAAATTCTTCCAAAACCTCTTTTTTGCTAATATCTCCGACAAAATGATTTCCGGGCGCGATATCTATGATTTCTACCGTGGCGCCTTCTTTTTGGAAGGAATCGGCAATAGCTTTTCCAATTCCATGTGCACCACCAGTCACAACGACAACCTTATCTTTAAAATCCATAATGGGTCTCCAGTCTTTTTATTTTCTTTCAGTGTATCATGTTCAAAGAAAGAAGCAATCCCCAGATATAGAAATAAGGACCGTAAACCAATAGTTTACAGCCCTTATGTGTTTAGCAGATTGTGATGTTTTTTATACCACTTGCAGCAATAAATAATAGGATTTCTTCTTTGTATTCCGGAAGCACCTTAAGTAAAAGGTCCTCTTCCTGTGTGATCCATTCAGCGGAAAGAAGTTTTTCCTTTATAACTGGGTCATTGCTGATTCTCTCGGACAAACTTATTTGTGCAAGTTCTCCCGCAGAAAGGGCCGCGGAAGTTTCAGAAACTGCTGCTGTTTCCTGAAAAAGAGGGGCAGCGTCCTCTGCACTTTCAAAAAATCCGGGTTCGTCCGTATTATCAAAGGAGTCAAAGCCCCAGTCACCAAAAAGTGCATCAAAATCTGTAGTTTCTGTTTGCGCAACTTCTGAGGTTGTGGAAGGAGTGTTTAAAACAGGTGCACTCTCCTCTGGTAAGTCGGACTGAGCAGAGCTATTGGAAGTTATCGGGATATTGGTCTTTGCTTCCAGAGCCGTATCGACTGGTTTGGGAAATCTGCCGGATTTTATGGACTTTAGTTCGGCAGACAGCTTGGACACCTGATCTTCCAATGAGTTTAATTTTCCAGCAAGACCTGATTCACCAGTGTTCAGATCTTTTGTCGCATGAATATAGGCTGCTATTCCGCTGCTGGCAGCATTTTTTAGTTCATCATTCAGCCAGTTTAGTTTAGCAGACAGTTCGCAAAGCCGTTCTAGTGTATAGTTTTCTGCGATAGCTGAAGCGGATGAGGGCTGCCCTGTTTTGGCCAGCAGCAAGGATGTGGATTCATTTAAGAGCTCTTCCGTAAGGGTCAGTAGAGATTTTCCACTTTTGGCGATGGAATTTAAAGAATCCAGAAGGTCTGTATAATTTCCAGAAAGCATTGCCTGAATAATTCGGACCAGCTCTTCTTTTTCAGATATTCCAAGAACAGATCGCACGATATCAGCCGTGATTTCATCTTCTCCATTTGATAGCTGTTCCAGCAGTTTTAAGGCATTTCGCATCGCGCCACCAGAATAGGAAGCAATTAGTTCTGCAGCTTCCGGCTGGATACCGATTTGAAATTCTGCTGCAACTTTAAGAAGATGTTCACAGATGATAGCTTCTGGAATCTGCGTGATGGTATAGCAGGCAGATCGCGACCGGATGGTTGCCGGGATCCGGTCGGCTTCTGTTGTACAAAGGATGATCAATGCATAAGCTGGTGGTTCCTCCAATGTTTTTAAAAGGGCATTGAAAGCCTGCCGGGAAAGCATGTGTACCTCATCGATGATAACGATTTTCCGTTTTCCGAGTGGGCGTTCGTGCAGCCAGTCAGTCAGGTCCCTTACATGATCAACTCCGGTGTTACTGGCACCGTCGATTTCCAGAAAATCAACCGATCCATTAGCTACAGATCTACAGCCATCACAGGTACCGCAAGGGTTTCCATTTTTATCTTTGTTTTTACAGTTTGCTGCCGCGGCCACGATCCTGGCAAGTGTTGTCTTCCCGGCCCCGTACTGCCCGGCCAGGACAATTACCTGAAAGAATTTGTCGCGAATTGACTGCATTCTCAGATTATTTACAATAAATTCCTGCCCCTTTACTTCATCGAAGGTTTTTGGGCGTATCTTGGTATAAAGAGTCATAATTCCCCCTCTTTCATCATCTGGAACAGGAGTTCCAGAAAATCATGTTTTGTGTAAAGTAGCTTTTTTGCCCGGATATTGCGTGCCTGTTTAGAAATCTGATAAGCCTGGGTAGCGGAAACAGGCAGTTCCGTCATATACGGGAGTAATACGTTTCCAACAAGTTTATGCAGGTATTGATCTGCATAGATGGCTTCCAAAAGCCTCACGATTGCCAGACGGGCGGCCGGTGAAAATGCCTCCAAAGCATATTCGTCTTTTTCTTTCAGGAGACCGAAGGTTGACAGAAGATCCGCATGCTTTTGTTGGTTCAGTGCTTTTATCATTCTGGCGGTCATAGATATGAAAGCGTCATCAGCATTTAGCTGTCGGAATAGTCCGGGACAGCCATTAGAGGCTGTAACCACCTCTAATGATACAAAATCCCCCTGTTCCATAAAAAACTGTGCCATATCATCTTCATTTACTGGAAGAAAACAGATTTCAAAGCACCGGCTGCATACCGTGCGAATCAAAGGCTTGTGTGCTATAAAAATGAATACACATTGCCCGTCTTCCAACTCTTTTAGCAGGCTGTTGGCCACGTTTGACGTCATCTGATTCGCATTATCAATCAAAACAACGCGGCGCACAGTACTGGAATAGGAAATAAAATCTTTCAAGTCCTCTGTATCAGACAATTTGATGCTCGCCTGGTCACAGTCCAGACAGAAAAAATCTGCGCAGGAATGGAGCGGCTTATCAAGTCTGATGTCCAGGAGAAAGTGTGCCAGGATATCTGCACAAGTCCGCTTTCCAGTACCCTGAAGGCCTGACAAAATCAAATGCTGAGCATTTTTTTGTCCTTTGTCCATGTATTGCTTCAGAGCATTTTTCACATATGGATTTAAAATCAGTTTTTCAAACATTCCTCTCCTCCTCGAAAGACGTCATAGCCCAGATAGTCGCAGAAAGCTTTCCTGGTCTTATCGGCCGGATGCATACGGTCAGACTCGAAAAAGATCTGATCGATAGAATTCAGCTCTTTGCTCATCCGTGCTGCGTTGGTGACAATAACTGCTTCCTTGGTTTTAGGTGGTGTCATTCCATTGGCAGCTTCCAGGATATGCAAAAGTGCGGACATATCCGTAACCCGTTTCTCCTGTTCTAACCGGCTGTTTGTACAGACGGCCATTAAAACCGCATCCGTGGAAGAAGCCAAAAGGCGGGCCCGTTCTGTGAGGATGCCTTCCGCAGCGCCGAGTGTGAGCTGGGAAAGCACGCCGCTTGCGTGAAGAAGCGCACCGGCAATGACCAGTGATGGATCCGGCCGGATCACTTCATTTGGGCTGCCTTCGCAGATCGTAAGCGCCATATCAGCCAGGCTTGCAACATTGATGGTATGCTTTAAAAAACCGCCAAAGTATGGATGTGTGGCCTCTTCGGTCAATGGGGATTCCAGAAAACGTTCGTATCTGGCAGTTCCTATACCGAATACGGCGCAGCATAGACTATACAATCTGGGATCCTCAATTTCATCGAGGAGTTTTTTTAAGAGGGTGATACTTTGTTCTACATCGTAGCTGGACAAAGTAACACGAAAATCTGCCGGATCGTATGTTTCAGCCGGAGTGATTCGGACAATCCGAAGCGTACACTGCTCCCGGAAAAGCTCAACTTTTCCGATAACACGGACAATTTTTCCAACATAGTTATCAGTTTTATCCGAAATATGTTCGGACCAGCATTTTCCGTATACAATACCACTCTTATCACTAAGTGTAAGGTCCTGCCAGCGCCGGCCATCTGCAATAGACAATTTGACATTCCGAAGTAAAAACTCCGTTGCAATCTCCTTTTCGACCATGCTGGCCAGGTCCTTGATAAAAAATTTCTTCATGATGGTATCTCCTCCGTTAAAAAATGCTGATCATAATATTTTTTGATCAGCTCCAATAATTTTTCGTTTTCCGGATAGTCAAATCCTCTTTCAAATTTCAGCAGAGAATTATCTACACCACGAAAACGCGTAAAATACAGTTCTCCGCAGCGGGCAAACACTTCCGTTGGGACGAAATAGTAATCCAGGTTGTATTTGCTGTTTCCATTCAGCCGTGCTTTTAAATCCGGATCTTCACAGTCCGAAAGATACTCCTGCAGGCAGGATTCATACTGAAGCCGGACCTCTTTAAAATCATAGCCTTCGCTCAGCATTCCGTGAAAATGATCGTACATGTGCAGAAATTCATGGACATAGCTGCTGGGGGAGCGGACATCAATGCATACGCACTGGTAGGCCGGGGAATAAAGGCCGGAAGCATGGTGACGTCCAAGCTTGCGGAAACGAATGGAAGCATCATAGGGATGCTTTCCCAAAATATCTCCCAGAGCGAGAAATTCTTTTTCCAGTTCTCGCATTTTATCCAGATCACAGTCTTCATCTACCTCTATATAGCGGTAAACATTTAAGAAACTGCTCTCTTTCATGTAATCCTGATGTTTTGGTGGAATATTTTTTTTGGTCATAAATGCATTGGCGACCTCTGTGTTATTTCGATGATAGCGCGCATCTGCTTCCTGCATTTTGTGCTGTTCCATCAGGGCTTTTATGATAATGAGGTATCCCTCTGGAATTGTTGCATAGTACAGAAAATCTACTTTGCTGATGGAATACTGTTTTAAGATCGGTAATACCTGTTGCAGGAGTGAAAAGCTAAACAGAATTCCGCTTGCGCTCTGGCCTGGTATTCGCAGTTTTACAGGAATTTTCAGTTTGTCCAAAAACTTCATGACTTCTGGGTACAAAACCTGTTCTTTTTCATAGGCATATACAGGACATACTCTCCCGCAAACATGGAATCCATTATCTATCTCATTTAAAATGGACAGATAGACCAGATCATTATCCTTTGATTCAATGGAGTGAATGTAGTGCTGGTATTCAATTCGGATGCGCTCTATAACTGCCAGCTTTGCAAGATAATAGGAATCCCATAAAGTACATTTTCGTCTATCGGCGGTCAGCCAAATTTGACGGTTTCTGTTCCTTGCCTTTAGTTTCCCAAAGATCAGAAAATATTCATTTTCAAATGCGGTTATCCGGAAAATACAGTCTGTGGGCATACCGGTTGCTGCAACCAGCCTCTCTACCTGCTCATCATGGCATTGCGATAGAGAAATGCTAAATCCCAGAATCTCCTGCAGTTTCTCAGAAATCTCCTGTTCTGTGATCTGACCGGCCAGAAAGTCTTTGTAAAGGGTATTTACAAAAGGATTAATCACCTTTTTCCAGTAGGTCTTGATCAGATATTCCGTGAAATCTTTTCGGCTGTTGCTCTTTTTCCAGAATTGGTCTCTGGAAAATAATTTGAAAAAGTCATTCATGGAATAAGTCCGGCGGGTTTTGATCCGGAGCAGTGACTGGATCCGGTCCCCTCCTTTGGCCAGATAATTGGTAGTCACCGTATTTTCTGGCAGAAAATCAAAAAGGTCGAAAAAATCTTCATCCGAAGATTCCATCGACCCCTCATTTGTGTCTGGTTCATTGAAATTGAATAGCGCAGACAAATTGTACGGCAGTTGTAAAATAGCCATAGGTTCCTCCTCTCTTTGTTGTGAATGCACAAAAAAGACCAAATTAGAATTCCTCTAATTTGGTCCGCATCTGTGCAGACTCATCCCCTTTTAATAAGCAATTGCTTGAAACGAAGACAGAGTCTATTGTGTTTGAAATAATTTTTATCAAGGATAGTTTAACATAGATCAAAGGTGAGCGCAACGCCAAGAATGGACAGAAAAGAAGGATAGAAAGAAGGAGCCTTAGTGCCGGGAGGTCTGTTAATCAGAAAAGCTGTTTCAAACGCATAATACGTTAGAAACAGCTTTTTCTCAAATCTTTCTTTTGGAGAGTTCGTCCATGTATAATTCGGCAATATAGGACGGGCCATTGCACCATAATCGGGTCTGCTCATCGTAAAGTGCCTTGCCGGTTTTGGAAGAATAAAATTCCGGCAATATTTCCTTTGGACTTTTTCCTGTATCTTCTGCAATTTCTTCGACGGCCATGGTAATAAGAAGGTCAATCGTATAGTCTATTCGCTCTTTTGAAATCATTTCTTCAGCCATATTTTCTCGCTTTCCACAAAATGCAGGCAATCAAGCGCTGCAGTTGTTTTAAAACAATACTGATCCTTTAACTTATTCGGAAGTAGCTGTTTAATACAAAAATCATCAGCTTCTTTGCTTCCGGCTATTCCAAAGGCGCCGACTAGGTATGCGGCCAGCGTTGCATTTGTCGCATCATCCGCAATTTTCCCAGCAATAATATCATATTTTGCCATAGCATCTTCAACATCCAGAAACAAAAGTCTTTTTCGATGAGCCGCAACACAGTGCAGCCATTCCACATTTGCATCATCAAATGCATATGTGGATAATTCTGGTGAAGGTCTTAACTGAAAGATGGAAAGATAGCCATAATCCTGATTCTCTTTAATGCTTCCATTTGCGAATGCTTTAGCAATGGAAGTCTTGAGAAAACGAATAGCCTGGTCCTTGGAGGTGGTCAGGTAAAAGCCTTGGCCAAAGTCTTTTCGTCTGGCGCATCTTTCCAATAAAGGCTTCTTTACTTCACAATAACTGCCATGGTAAAGGATAAGTCCATCTGTAAAATCAAGCACTAATTTGGATCCCCTTTCTTTGAAGAAATTCCGTGATGTCTTCTAATATAGCATCATCTCCTTCGCAGTGAAAAATCCCATAACATTTTTCGATATAGCCAAGTACATCTGCTTTTCCGAAGATGTTAAAAATCTCATCCACAGGAAGATGCCATTCCTTTGATGCTAAACGTACCAATCGGGTCTGCATGAATATGATCTCTTCTTTTTCGCTCATCGCGAAATCCTCCTTTCCGAGCTATCTCTATACTCCATATTAACACAATATCTGTGCGCGAACAAGATGACGATGCGGCAACCAATTCAGTAAGCTTTTTAGTCAAGTTCGTCAACTACAATAGATCTTTTATATTCCTGCTTTCCTTCATAATCTCCGGTATATCCACTGGCCAGAAACCAATCTGACATTGTCTTCCTCTTTTGAAGGCCGCGCAATGCTTTTTCGTAATCAAAAACATAGGAATCTGCTATAAAATTTTTGCACAGTTCCCAGATATATATTATGTCATGTTTTGGTTTACCCTGAAAACCGTATTCCGTTTCATAATTCGGGTTGTCAGAGTAGCTCTTGCGACGTCCGGCATAGAAGATAACGTCATAGCAGCATTCGCGACGGATCTTCTGTTCCAGGTCTGATTGCTGCCAGTACGGATCACTATAGTCGGTAATCTTAATGTCGAATACCTTCTTTTCATCCATGTCAAAAAACTGGACACGGTAACGGCCGTCCCCTTCTTCAATCCACTCAAATTTCATAATCCTTTTCCTCCGGGTTATCTTTACTTTCCGTATATGCCATATAATATTTTTTTCGATCATGGTTCTATGGTGACAGGGAGCTATGTAATTCTCCCCCACTATTTTCATACCCCATCTTAACTCAATATCTGTGCGTGAACAAGATACCGCGGTAGCGGTCAATCGACATAGTTTTTAAACTCCGGATACAGTGGGGCGTCGGAAAAACTACCCTGCAAAAGAAAGAGGTTTCGTTTGGCCCGGGTCATGGAAACATACAGCAGGTTCCGGCCCTCTTCTGATTCTTCAAACTCTTCTACTCCATAAATTACTACGATGGGAAATTCTTTCCCTTTTGATTTATGAGCAGTAAGAAGGGTAATCGTATCGGGGCTTGCGGGATATTCAACCTCTGCTGTATCAGAAAATTCGATCATGGCATTCATATGGTTAAGAAATTCGGAAGCCGTATTGATAGCCCGCATTTCGATGCGGGAGCACAACTCTTCTACTGCCGGATGTTCCTTCTTCTGCCAGAGAAACTGGTAAATGGACCGAACGGCATCGGACAGATCCTGGGCATACAGAAGTTTTTTACAGGAAGAAAGTGTCCTGGCAAGTGCGATACCGGGACTGCCGGATGCTTCATATATTTCAAGCAGATCCGGATCATATAAATCTGGTTCTGGAAGATTGAAATATTTTAAGAAGCTTTCCAACATGTGGTCTCGCTCGACAGGAATGTCCAGTTCATATCCATTACGTTTCAGCTGTCTGTAAAGCGCCAGTGGATCATGAAAATTGGTCACGTAGAGAGAAAATGTGTCACGAATGGCAATAAATACCTCATCCTTTATGAGTAATGTTTTGGGTGAAGTTGCAAGGTAAAAACCATCTAAACTTTTTTTGATCTTTTCCAGCGCTTTATTTTTGCGCGCAATGATGGCAATATCTCCAGGTTTATAACCAGAGCGTTCTGCGGATGCAACCAGATCCCGGATGGTATCTACCAGAACATTTTTCCGATAAATCGGCCGAACCGTAGCGCGGTGATGGGAACGCAGAGATTTGCGATACCGATTCGTATTATTGGCAATCAGTGCATTTGCTGCTTCCAAAATGTGGTCTACCGACCGGAAATTATCTGGAAGAATCACGATTTTACTGTTGCTCCACATTTCCTGAAAATGAAGCAGGTAATAGTTGCTTCCTCCGCGCCAGGAATAAATACTCTGATCATCGTCTCCCACAACCACAATATTTCCATGGGATGCGATGGCGTATACCAGATCGACCTGATCTGACGAGATATCCTGGAATTCATCAATCATTACATAGCGAAAACGCTGCTGATAGCTTTTTAATACATCTGGATATTCGCTAAACAGTTGGTTGGTAAGCTGGATCTGTTCATCAAAGCAGATATACCCCTCTTCTTTCATTCGTTCCTTCAGTTTCTGATAAAGGCACCCTAAACCATCCGGATCAGGAAAATCCGCATGTTTTTTCCACTCTTCCAGTCCGTCTTTCTCAATGGAAAGTACAGCGTTGTAAATCCTGCTCAGCAGGCCGAAATCACCGGTGAGTCCGTCATAGTTAATGCCGGACAATGGAGAGATTTCATCAATGATCTGCAAAATCAGACGATAGTAGTCTACCTTCTCTGCAATTTTTAAGGATTTTCCTATGAAGTCCTCATGTTTGCGAAGAATCGTGTAGCCAAGGCTGTGGAAGGTAAAGATGGCCGGCAATGCACTTCCTTCACCGAGCACCCGTCTGGCACGTTCCAGAATTTCGCCAGCGGCCTTTTTGGTAAAGGTGACAAAAAGAATTTGTTCCGGTAAAATCCCGTTTTTGATCATACGCACCATACGCGCAATCAGACAGTGGGTTTTGCCAGCACCAGGTACCGCGATGACTGCCATAGGGCCCTCCATGTGTTCAACAACCTTTCGCTGTTCTGGGGTTAATCCTTTTTCTAAATCGACTGCTTCTGCCGGAACAGAAATGGAAGTTTCTTCTGGTTGTTTTTCTGGTGCCAATGCGGAAGTATTCTGCTGATGGCACAAGTCCGTATAGCGGCAGTCCTCACATTTTTGAGGTATGGAAAGATGGATTGTGCTCAGGAGAGCCTGGGTGGCCTCCGCTATCCCGCCATAGCCCATTTGAAGATAGCATTTTCCTTCTGTATACTGTGAGGCCAGGAAATCGGCCTTATCCTCTTTGGATTTTAAGTAGCAGATCATGGAAATTATCTCCTGCCCATAGGTGGGAGCGCTGATCAGGTATTGTGACAGCAGCTCCGGGCTGTAATATGCCTGGGTCTCTTGCTTCCTGGCTCTCACAGAATACTGTGGTTCATTCGGGAAAATACTTAAAGCATAGACATGCTCCCCCTTTTTAAGAACCAGATCTGCTTGTGCAGATAATTCAGACACCGCTACGTGGTTGCAGCTTGTATTGACTGAAATCGCTGAGCAGAGCCTGGTCTTCAAAATCTGATAACCCTGCTCAAAGAACCAGTCAGCAAAGCGATGCCACCTGGCAAGGTCCTGATCCCGGCAGGTTTCATACTGGCGGTTATTAAGGAACCAGTCTCTGCTGTATTCCAGAAATGCTTTTTCGAGTGCTTCTGAAAATGAAGTAGGCCCTTTGGATAATGCTAAAATTAAAGAGTCCTTCTTTTGATAAAAAAACTGGGTACGTTTTGATGCAGCATATAATCCCAGCTTTCCGAGACGGTAGTGGCTTTCGCAGTGGCGGAGCCGGATAAGATCCCTGATTGTAAGTTTCATAGGCTAAGTCCTCCTTTTGGGCACGAAAAAAGGAACCTCCCAAAGGAAGTTCCTCCAACGTACATATTATTCTGTTTATTTTTCCAGAATTCCCCCACTCATTCGGTCATAAAATGGCGTGCGCTTTGTCAGAGACAAATGTTGTTGAAATGAAAGAATCTATGAGTATTTTACCATTGGATTTGGGGCAAATCAAGGATTATCACATGATGGTATGACAACTTATGTAGATTAATGGGAAGAAATGTGCTATGCTAAAAAGGCTGCCGAACCTCCAGCAGAAAGGAGGTGAGTCGGATGGGAGATTTTATCATCACATTTTTTGTCTCTGTTTTAGCAGGTGTAGTTAGCTACTACATATGCAAATGGCTGGACAGAGATAAATAGGCAGCAACAGCCTAAACGGTCGGTTCGCCGTAATGAACAAGAAAACCCCAGAGGAGGCACCCTCTGGGGTTTTCGTTTTGCCGCATGGGAAATCATCACATTTCTTAGCTGCCTACATTTTATTATATTTTCATCGAAAAGTCAATATTCCTATGAATGTCCGTTTATCGCTGTATGAATATCTGGTTATCGTTTGTTATAATTAATAGTTTTGTAATGGAGAATTAAAGATAAAGGTTCACTTTTGTGCTACCATATTTATAACAAATAATTTGAAAAAGGGGCGATTACATGGAAGAGAGTTTCTGGAAACAGACATATGAGAAGATTCTGATTGGAATGGGTCTCTTTGGGATTACATTGAATTTTCTCTTTCTCAATCAGATTCTTCCCTTCCTTGGTGCCCTTTTGCTGTTTACGGGATTCCGAAAACTGAGACTGGAAAACCGCTGGCTGAAAGCCGGATACGCAGGCGCCGCGCTCAAAGTTGTGATTACCATCGTGAACATTGTGATTGGAAGTGTGCTCGAACGGGAGAAAATTTATGTTTCATATGTATGGAAAGTGATTGTTTTCTGTGGCGGAATTTTGCCGGTTTTTCTGATGGTTTGTCTCTTCCTTGGTATGCGTGAGGAACTGGAAAAGCGTAAGGCGGAAATAAAAAATGAGGTCCTGCTCCATATCATCATCTGGTATGTGGTGGTGACCGTGCTTGCGGTTCGGGAATATGAGGGCTGGATTCTTGGCCTGGCGATCGTTGCCGCATATATTGGAATCCTTGTGGAGTTAAAGAATATAGCAGAAAAACTGGAACAGGCCGAATATGTACTGGAAGAGCATCCGGTGCGGATTTCAGATGGAAGATACGCAGCGGGAGCAGCAATTCTGACTGCGGCAGGCCTGCTCATCGGCTATACATGTTTTGGTTCCTATCACATGGCGTGGACAACTGCAAAAGAAACGCAGGATTCGGCGAGTGAAGAAATCAAAGCACATCTGTTATCCCTGGGTTTTCCGGAAGAGATTTTGCATGATTTAAAGGAAGAAGATATTCTGGCATGCAAAAATGCCAGACAGATTTTGCTGAATCAAAGCGATGATTTGCTGCGGGACGGGGATGAGCGGCTGCAGCTTGACGGCGTGGCAGTGGAACTGGAACAGGAAGGGCAGTGGAAGGTAATCCATCATTTCTTATGGAACGGAAATTCGGGCTTTCGCGGGACAGAGGCAGTGCAGATCAATCCTGCATACCAGGAATTGAACGGCGGTTGGACTGCCCAGGGAGAACTTACCGGCCAGGTCCTTTACGATAAGGATGGGACTTCTTACACCGCAGAGTATGCGTCTTTACAAAATGAAGCATACGATACCAACCAGAATTTTCCATTTTACGGAAGCCAGCAGTATGCCAGTATTTTTGCAGAATTTTCCATGCCACATCGCGGGGAAAACTGCCGCGGATACGTGGCTTACGAAATCAAGGCAAAGGAAAGTGACTGGTGGATTGATTCCTGGCTCAATTACACCCATCAAAAGACCATCTGGCAGTACCCAGTGATATCTGCGGCCCAGAACAGAAAACAGGGAGGCTGGCTGAATGAGCGTGTGTTCAGTACTGTGCAGGATGCGCTGCAGGTGTTACCGGAGGGAGAACGTGAGAATTCTGTCGGCTTAGGAATGTAAAATAGGGAGTTGCAGAGGTGTTTTTTATGAAAAGAATCACATGCATTTTACTGACTTGCATATTATGTTTTTCTATTTCAGGCTGTACAAAGACATATAAAGGTACGGATGAACTGATAGAAAAAGCCAGAGAAGAAATTCCAGTTTCCGATGCGGATACGATTGATATGCAGTATGGAGGTATGTGTACCGTAGATGATACGGCACTCGTTTGGTTTATTTCTGGCAATCAATATCAGACGCATTACTACCTTCCTATGGAAGTAGAAATCAAAGGAGAAGCAGAATATGCTTATGTTCGGACATACAAACCGATGTCTCCTTTCATGGATATTGCTGTTTTGAACTGGAATCGTGGGTATGCCTTTATTGTGAACAATCCAAATTGTGTTTCTGTAAAAATTACGGATGAAGCAGGTACACATGAAGAAATGATAGAAAAAGATGCCTATCCGTATGTGTTCTATTGTTCATCTGTCCCATCGGAGTACGTTTTTATTGATGCTGAAGGAAATGAACTTAACTGAAACCTCAGCAACTTCAAATTTGAAGGGAGGCAGTTAAGATGATTTCTTGTAATAAGAAATTGAAGAGTGCAGCTAAGGGATTTCTATGTGGAATGTTGCTATATCTATTTATGATATTTATGACGGGGCATTTCACCTTTTTCAGATTATCTGAAATTCCGACGTATCTTTTGAGACGACTCCCATACGGAATAATGAAGTGTTTCTCCTTTGGAGTGGTTGGTTACCTAATAAGTTTGTGTTATTACATTGAGAAAAGAAAATTCAATAAATGATAAAAAGTGGGCTTCTAGGAATAATCGCAAAGGCTGCCGTCCTGGTATTTGTTAGGCGGTAGCCTTTGCTTATGCAAGAATGAAAATGTGCTTTTATATGTTGATTGACTCAGTTATTCATTCCTATGATCACAACTCTGCAGAATTTCCAGGGTCCTATTATCTCTTTCTCCACCGAAAAATTTTTTGAGTACTTTTTCAAATACATCAATTTCCGGAGCTACAGTATCAAATAGGGTCATACAGGACTGGAGCTTTCTATCATCTGGTTCACCCATTACTTTCTTTGCATCGTTGTCTTTAATTTCCAGCAGGACAGTGGATATTTCAATCAGATTATGGCCGAGGGTTGGATCCGTAATATAGTTTTCAGCTTCCTCACGACTTTCAATGGCATAGTATATCGCCATATTACTGTATCCGAGACCACGAATCTGGGGGAATATGAACCACATCCAATGGCTTCTCTTTTTACCTACCTTTAATTCCTCATAAGCGTCATGATAGTAATTCTGCTGTGCTATTAGGAAACGATCTAATGATTTTTTCATGAATGGCTCCTTAAAAATATTTACTTTGGCGAGGCTTCTGCAGGTGACAGTTGTTCAATTTTTGCCTGCAGCTTTGCATTTTCTCTATCCGCTTCTCTGATACGCTCCTGCATTTCACGCTCTTTATCCATGACGGCGCGCTCTTTATCAATTTCCGCACGCAATTTGCTTTCATTTAACTGAGACTGTAGGGCTGAAAATTTTTCCTGGAGCTCTTTGTACTGCTCCTGTAAATCCTTGTATTTTTCCAGATCGGCTTCCATACCAGTCATTTTTTTGAGAAGAAGATCATTGCTGGCAGTTTTTTCATTGGCAATCGTGCGGGCATCATCACGCTCACGGCATGCATGCTCTTTTTCACTCATTACTTTTTCAATTTGAGCAGTGGTTTCTTTTTTTATGGCTTCAATCTGGGCAGCGGCATCCTCCTCTGCTTTATTCATCGTATCCATGGCCTCTTTTTGGAGTCTGTTAGCCAAATCAGTATTTTGCTGGGCCCTATCCATATCAATTTGGGCCTTTGCAATAGCCTGTTCTTTTTCTGTAATCGCAGCATTTAATGCTTCCTGAAGCCTAGAAATTTTGGCATCCTGGCCGACTGCTATACCATTAAGTTGTTTAATTAATGTAGAGATCGTGGCTTCAACTGCCAGTAAGGGGCCTTCTAACTCAGGATGTGTCCCTCTGATATTGTCGGACTCTGCAATATCAAGAATGCGCAGAATAGCATTCTCCTGCTGCTCGCCTTTTGGGTCTTCCAGATTTTTATACAGATCAATGATGTGCATCAGCCGTTCCGATGCTGTTGCGGTCAAGCGCATGCTGACCGGCTTTTTGGCAGATTTTTCTTTGATTTCTTCCATGGGATTCTCCTGATTGATATAAATGTTTACGTTTACATTATTTACGTTTACTTTAATTGTATTATAGCATCATACAGGCCACATAACAATAAAAAGTTTATTTTTAGTGAAAAACGTAAACTTTTTATTGCGAGAAATGTGAATAAAAATAGCCCTGGACATTTTTGCCCAAGGCTATATCATGCAGCATCAATTTTACTTTGCAATTAGGCGAATACACAATGAATTTCACGATATATGTTGAATTTAAAGTGCACGTGGTCACTGATTCCCACATGTGATAATTCAGCAGACAAGTACGGCAAATATTTTTGATTTGGAGTTGTTTAGGCATTTTAGAACAAAAAGTTTACGTTTACGCCGTAAACGTAAACTTTTATGGAGATGAGCAACGATTATAGCATATAGAAAGAAAAATTCCATAAATAATGCTATTCTACCGTTCCAGTAGAAAATCTAATCCAGGATCTTTTCAGGCTTAAAATTGAGGTAGTCTCCAGAAACCAGGTGATACCGGATCCCATGGTGAACTCCGTGGATACTGTCGCCGTAACGGGACTCTCCGTGGCAGTGGGAATATACAACATGCTCCACTCCGTACTCTTCGGCCATCCGCGTGAAGATACTCTCCTCTTCCACGATATTTGTTGGCGGATAGTGGAGAAACATAATATATTTACGGAAGCCGGCCTCTCTGGCGCTTTCAAAAGAAATCCGCAATCGTTCCGCTTCCCGCGCTACCAGCTTTTTGGCCTGTTTCTCATTGGCTTCATCCCATCCGACAATCTGCCCTTTTGAATTGATGTAGAATGGTCCCTCAAAGGTATATCCTTTTGTTCCTACAAGGGCATAATCCTGGTAATGATAGTGATTATTCTGTAGGAAATGCAGCTGTGGTTCATATTCTTGATTTAGAACTGCAGTTTTCTTGGCATCCCAAAACTTATCGTGATTTCCCCGCAGCAAAATCTTATTTCCGGGAAGAGCCGCGATAAAAGCAAGATCTGCTTTTGCTTCGGACAGATTTTTGCCCCAGGAATGATCACCGGTGATGACAAATGTATCTTCATTTCCAATCAGTTTTCTACAATTCTTTTCAAGCTTTTCTTCGTGTTTTTTCCAGACTTTTCCGAATTTGTCCATAGGTTTATCGATGGAAAAAGCCAGATGCATATCTCCCAGAGCATATAGTGCCATGTTTTCTGAGTCTCCATTTAAAATGAATGTTTGATGAGCCAACTGGACAATACAAACTGCGATGTTGTATGGGGAGGACGCTCACCGATATTTTTAGTATAATGAATTGCTCCTGGAGTGTCAATTCGATTTGCATTCATTAATTGCGGACCGGTATAAGTTCGAATTCACTGGTGGGAACTATAATATAAGGATTGCATTTGATGGTTGAAACAGTATAACGAACGAAAAAGCCTCTGCTGTAAAAGCAGAAGCTCTTTTGTTATTACCACCCATCTATTATTCTAGCGAGAGCCTTGGGTACAAACCACCAAATAATTAATAATACCACAAACACTATATATGGAATATTTCCTGAGTTTCCTGAGAGTTTCAAAGCAATCGCAATAAATATTATAATAGGAAAAACTAACACTTGAATTATATATTGTATTAATTCTCCCAATGAAAATGTACCTAAAAACTTAGGTGGCGGATTATCGTGAGGAAACTTTTCGCGGTAATCGTAAGGAAGGAGCCGATGTATGATATACAATACGACCGCAGTAATTACAATCCATTTTGGATAAAGCTCCATGCATTTTTCTATAGACATATTTTTATTATATCCCCGCGTAATCAGAGAAACGTATTGCGTACCTGCCGCTATAGCCATACTGTAAAGATAACCATGCTACATAGTTAAAAAAATCTGTATACGTTTCGATAGTAAATCCAATCATTGTGGATTTTAAAATTCCTAAAGCAGTGTCTGCAACTCCTGCATATCCACCAAGAATATAGCTACAAACAACGGCCATTGAATTTTGAATCAAGGCTTCTTTTTCAACGTTTCCATAATTCAGAAGAATAGTATCATCCGTCATATACTGTTGAAATAAAGCATCTAAAGAAACATTGGGATCTTTCACAAATTCAGATGTGATTTGATCTATTAACCACTTTGAATCTTTGTAAACATCAATTGCAGTTGAACCAGTATCGAATCCATTGAGTAATTCGGCCAAGGCAGTAGAAAAAACATTTCGTGTAAGATCGAAATATTTCAACCCGTCTATTAATGTTTCATAATTACCACGCAAAGAAACCACACCTGAAGCTAGCTTGCCAATTTTTTGTATTGAACTTGAAACTTTTGTTGAACTCATATAAGTATTGTATGATTGTCGATCAGAATCGGTAATCCACTTTGCCAATGCTCCGTCAGGACCTGAACGTTTCTCTCCATCCAAAAGTAAAGCGGGGTTTCCTTGATTCCAAAAATAATCTTTTCGATCTATATAATGGGATATAAACATATACCCTGCTTCTGTAGAGATATCGTTGGAGCGATTCTGCGCAATACTCCATTCTGCACAATCTATTGAATATGCAATAGACTGTGCTTTTGCCTCCTGCAATTCCTCATCTTGGGATAGTATAGCGGTACTATATGTACTTCTTGAATCAAGATAATCATTGAGAAAGGTTTCAGCATCTGCCATCCAAGTATCGTTAAAATTAAGGTTTGAAAAGTTTTCAACATTAAATTTTGCTTGTGTTGTATTTTCAAATTCTGACACAGCTTCTGCAGCTGCCAAGCCACTGACCAGAAAGCTATGCAGTTCCGTACTAGCCGCGGTTCGCCCTTGATAAGATTCGCTTGCGAAGGTCGGTACCGCAGTTGAGCATACTATACTACTCAAAGTTAAACTAAAGGCAACAAAACGCTTTAAAGTTTTCGTTCAATTTCCTCCTTTTGATGTTAATATATTTAAACTTATCATATTAAAAAAAATATTCTGTCAATATGATTTATGAAATCAGATACGACAAGCACAATGATTGTTATTACGTTTCAATAACAGTTTAATGATCTTGGCATTTTAACAAGTGTTGAAAAACAGATGCATTAAAGGAAGTCAGAGACAGAAAGGTTCATCGAATTTTATAAGGAAGATCTCTTTATCATATACCTTAATGGCAAGTATATTCGAAAATAAGTGATAAGGCATATTTATTTCATATCATATCATAGGGTAAAACATTGAATAAAGATGGGATGAAGTCAAAGCGGATATGCCCATAACAGACATACCCGCTAAAATCATACTTTTCAGATTTTTATTGACTGATATCCATTGGTTGGTACCAATAGACATGGTTTCCGGAAGTGTGCTGCCGCCGTCGATAACGATCTGGGATTCGGTTAAATAGCTGGACTCATCGCTTCCGAGGAATGCGAACAGCTCACCTACTTCGATCGCCTTTGCAAGACGTTTCATCGGAACAGCTGAAGCAATGTCTTTGATTGCTGCTTCCGGATTTTCCGGGTTGGATTCAACAGCCAGGCACTTGTTTAGGCCTATAAGGACTTGTTTTCAGGGTGTCAATTTGTTTTCTGCTAAGCTGTTATAATCAAAAAAGTTTACGTTCACAGCGTAAACGTAAACTTTTTAAAGCACTTAAAAATTGGCAGATATTTCATGGCTCATCTGTAAATGATACGACATCATTGGGGGTGCAGGACAGATATTTGCATATGCGTTCTAATGTTACCAAGGTTATATTTTGGCCTTTTTTGAGCCGGTCAAGCGTATGATTGTCAAGGACCTTATCCTTCAACAGAGTATACTGTGTAATTTTGCGTTTCTGCATCGTGTCCCATAACGGGCTGTAATCAACCATTGAAAAGTCCTCCTAAGAACAATCATAGCTGATTTACGGATAAATCAACATTGTGCATATATGCACAATGTTGTATACTGGTTAGAAGGAGGTAAGAGAATATGCAGGAATTTGACTATAGTAATGAAACATCGAATGATTTGTATGATGCGGTGGATGGGCTGTCTTATGAGGAAGCGGTATTTGCCAAGGCAGCTATTGAAAAAATAAAAGAGGAAAAAGAAGAGAAAAAGGTCATGAAATTTAAAAAATGGTTTAATGAGGCTCTTTTCCCGATTCTTAATGAATTTGCTGCTGTTTCCGGATGCTGCCTTAAAATTGATCAGGATGCGTGTGGCGGTATGACAGTAACATTAAGGAGCAAGTATGGCGTTGATATCACTGCAAACCAGAAACAAATGCACATGGCAATAGCATTCGCAGACCACATTGCTGTAAACAAGTGGTCTGGAGCTGATGAGGTGGAACTTACTCTCATATATGGTATTCCTGAAGAAGATTAAGAATTGAATGGATGAGAAAAGGTTCATCCTATTAGCAAAACACTAATGAGATGGACCTTTCATTGAATTCTCTTAATAAATGCAGTATTGAGGTGCTCCCCCGGATGCCAGAAGATCATCAATACCTTTTCCATTTTCTTCTTTCCAGTTTGCAATTACGACTGGGATGCCAGCGGCTTTTAGTCCGTCTGCCAGTGATTTTTCGCACGATAAAACCCGCTCATTATGAAGCTTGTCTGCATCAAATGCAACAACAACCATTTTCATTCCCAGTTCTTTCATTTGAGAAAGGACACCGTCATCTAAAATAAGAGAATAGGAATTGACCCCGGGAAGAGTTACCACCGGAGTCGATAAGGCGTTGGATGCAAATAGTCCTTTTGGCTCACCCTCCGTGATGTACCAAAGGGAGGATGTTTTGGCAAAAGGAAGGCCGTAAAAACTGCATTGGTTTGCAGCCGCGCAGCCCTTTTTATAGATGTTGGCCAATATTCCACGTGTTGCAGCCTGAGAATCCTGATAGTAGGAAGCCAGGGTTCTGTATTTTCCTTTTTGCGGGAGAAATTCTTTCTCTCCTCCAGGGGTTACAAAGTAAACTCCCTTCATGCTGATGAAATATTTTTTACCTTCGGCATAGTAGAAACGATCCTGGCCGGAAGTGATCACGGTTGCATCAATGTCAGAAAAATCTTTCCGGATCCGAAGACGAAAGGTGTTCCCATCGAGGTCATACATCGGAAATACCAGTCCACTTGGGCCGGCAAAGGTCCACTGCTCTCCTTTTAAATACGCCCCGGGAATTCCTTCGAGTGAATTTGATCCAAATTTCTGTAGAATTAGATCTGCAAGCCTGGCCCTGGTTATATTCCTGGTGCGGTATCGGTTATGGTACTTTACCCGCAGGCTGTCCTCTTCCGGAAATGATACAATATGATGCTTTTCAATCAGTTCATCCGTCCAACCCTGGCTATGAAGATAAGCCTTGTGTGCCGGGTCAAGGATCAGAAGATTTTGCATATAGGTGTAAATACTGCTGCAGTTTTCATTGTTTTTGGGCACAATCTGATCAACCGGTTTCAGTTCCCTCTTTTGTGGTTTTGAAATATGCGAATAATTCATTCCGGTTTTCTTTTTCCGGAGCAGTTCGTACTGAGTGCGTTCTTCATAGATGGAACTGCCAGAACCTTTTGCGCTTCCGATGAACACATATTCCTGGCCATCGGAACCGATCATATTGCACTTTTCTTTATCGCGCTGGCAGCAGATGAGCTCACCACCGTAATCTTCCGGTGTCCAATAGCCACACCAGTCTTCATGCTGACAAATGGGGCATTTTCTGGCCCTGCTTACCCCTTTCCATGCATCGCTCATGTTCTTCTCCTCCTGTAAATATGATATTTGTTTGCTTTTTACCGCCATGTAGCGGAGTATGTCAGTCCTGCTGACGCATATGATTGCCTGTCGGCATCATTTTCGCATAAAAAAGGGCATATCAATCCCGGATGAGATCGTATGCCTTTCACATAGCGAATTATATTTGAAAAAAATGAGTACCGTTTTATTATATCTGCTTCACAAATGCTTGTCAACAGCGCTGAAACCCTGTTCGGCGAAGGGAAAGCCTTTGAAAGGACTGCAAGTTAAACACTCATGGGAAGGTTAAGAGATGCAGACCAGTCAGATTAATTCCAATATCTGTTGGATGTTCTTTTTGCCAAATGAGGTTTTATCCTGATTGATAATCAGACAGGGAACGCTCATAACATGATATTTTTCTTTTAAATCTGGAAAATGGGCAATATCATATACTTCAGCCGTTACGAGAGGGTTTAGGGAAGCAATCCTCTGTGCGGCCGTCACAAGATCCGGGCACATGGTACAGGAAAGTGATACCAGGACCTGCAGATGAACGTCATGCTGGATTGCCAGTATTTTTTCTCTTATTACAGGATCGAGTGGCTGCTCAGGCCCTGCAGCATTATATAATCCCAGAATAAAGGACGTAAATTCATGCCCTCCGGGGACGCCGTGAAAAGCTAGCCCTGTCTGCTCTCCGCTTTCGGTTAATACATCCACAAAAGGAAGCGAAGCACCCGTATCGGCAGAAGGGACGCTTTCATGCACAGTCAACTTATCTGTATATTTTGCCAGTTCTGTCATATAATTTTCTAATTCCTGGCTCACGGGCCGGGAATCCAGATGCAGCTCAAGCTGTAATTTCCGTTCCATTTTGGCAAATACCGTATTTAACTGGTTTATGATATCCTGTGAGAAAAAACTATTTGAGGATTTTACATCTGGCGCGGCACCTTTTTTAACCGCCTGTTTTGCGTGGATACCGGTTCTTCCCTGCATGGCAGCCGCATATTTTTCCAGCTCCGTAGCGGCGGTAGCACCATCTCCCACTGCCGTTACTACCTGGCGCAGATTTTTCTGGCACACATCACCGGCTGCATAAATTCCTTGGCAGCTGGTCTGCCGGCTCTTATCGGTTATCACATATCCATGGGGATCCAGATTTACCAGTTCTTTTACCAGTGATGTGTTTGGCTCATAACCTGCAAATACAAACACTCCGAACGTGTCATTTGCAGAATCAAAGAGAGTTTCCTTTCCGGTATTTCTATTTCTGTAGCGGATCCTGCGCAGCATGTGGTCACCCTCAACACAAATAACTTCGGTATTTGTCAGGACGGTAATCTTAGGATGATTTTTGGCTGCTTCTGCAACAGCTTTTGCGCAGGAAAAATCATCGTCTCGGATCAAAATGGTCACATGGCTTGCGAATTTGGTGAGGAATACACTCTCTTCTGCCGCTGCAAATCCTCCGCCGATTACAAAGATTTCTTTCCCGTAGAAGAATTCTCCGTCACAGGTTGCACAGTAAGCTACTCCATGACCGCGGAACTCTGCCTCACCTGGAAAGCCGATCATTCTTGGATGGGCGCCTGTTGCAAGCAGAATTCCAAAGCTTTGGAAGCTGTCCTTGTCTGTAGCGCTTTCCCAGAGTTCTGCTCCAGATGCAGTTTCTTCTTTTTTCAGCGCAGTAACTTCCCTTAATAGAAATTCAGCTCCAAAAAACTCGGCCTGTCTGCGCATGGTTTCTGTCAGTGCTCTCCCGCTGGTTTTCTCAATGCCTGGATAATTTACCACTTCATCAGTGATGGTGACCTGGCCGCCGAATTTCTCTTTTTCAAGGATAAGGACACGATAGCGGGCACGTGCAAGATATAATGCGGCGGTCAGTCCGGCCGGCCCTCCGCCGATCACTACTACATCATAGAAATTTTCCTTTTCCATCAGAGCATACCTACCAGATCAAGGCTTGGTTTTAAGGTTTCTGCACCAGGTTGCCATTTGGCCGGGCATACTTGATCGCCATGTTCTGCTACGAACTGGCATGCCTGAAGGCGGCGAAACAGTTCATCCGCATTACGGCCAACATTGCCCGCATTTATTTCGTATACAACGATTTTTCCCTCTGGATTTACGATGAAGCTTCCTCTCTCGGCCATTCCATCGGACTCAATCAATACCCCAAAGTCCTTACATAATACATGAGCGGGATCGGCCAGCATTGGGTATGCGATCTTACCAATTCGCTCAGAGTAATCGTGCCATGCTTTGTGTACGAAATGAGAATCTGTAGAGACCGAATAAACTTCGCATCCTGCTTTTAGAAACTCTGGATATTTGTTCTGAAGATCTTCCAGCTCCGTAGGGCATACAAAGGTAAAGTCTGCCGGATAGAAGAAAAAGAGACTCCATTCTTTCATGATATCGTTTTTGGTTATGGTTTTAAATTCACCATTCTGATAAGCCTGAACAGAAAAATCATTTATTTCTTTGTTGATCATTGACATCTTCGCAGTCCTCCTTTATGGAGTAATGGTTCCCAGAAGCACATCAAGTTATGCGGAGACCGCGCTGCAACAATGACGTTTGCATAGAGAAAGGCATCAATCTTATGGCAATCAGAAACAAAAAAGACATACAAAGTCCATTGGGCTTATATGTCTTTTACCTGCAGCTCCTAAAACCAATCTGTTACGATATGGTACGGATCCATGGTTTCTGCAGTGATATAGTATTCGCCGGTTGCGGGGACAGGCTGCCCGTCCGGGCCGATGATCTTTGCATCAGCACTTATTTCTGCCAGGGAAAGTAAGGTTGTGCAGGGTTTGATTAAGCACAGTGGGTTGTTCTCAACAATTTTGTATAGATATTTTCTTTTGTCCCCGAACCGCTCAACCACAACGCCGGCTCTGGGACTTCTTAGAGTCATTTTCATATTTATATCCTTCTTAAGGCCCGTATTAAAGAAAGGATCATGCTCCGAATGATACACGCAGTGGTGGGCCATTTGTCAGGCATGATCCTGCTTCACCAATTCTATCATTATTTGCGAGTTGCATCAATAGAAAAAAGAGGCATTAAACACTGTGAAGAATACCAGGCCTTCATCGTCTATTACCACATTGCCGTGCACGGACGAAAACAGAAGGAATCAGCGATATTTAGTATTGCGATGGGTACAATACTGCGTTAGAAAGGTTTCCTGTGCTAAATCATCAATAGCCTGGTCATATGGGGATTTGTTCTGTACAATGCAGAAAAGAAGCGTTGCAGGAAACAAGAAAAGTAAGAAACATATCAAATACATCGTAATTTTTGTCCTCCTGTGGTATGGAAACAGTTACTGGTGTAAGCTTCGATCTGCCTTAAGTATCAGAAAGTGCCAGGCACTCCATATGCCCATCCGCGAATTGGTATAAGTGCTGAAGAAGTGGAATTTCTGAGTTTTTCAGCGAAGCATCGGTGCTAAAGAGCAATGGTATTTTATAATGGCTGCTGTTTAGAAATTGGTTCAATCTCTGTGCATCATCCAAAGTTTCGGCAATTACTATACATGCCAGATAAGCAGTGGCATTTTGACGATCCAGTTCCGCTTTTATTGCCGTTTTATTCGAACGATAGGGAAATACTAAGATCTGCCTATTCAAACGCGTCTTAAGGCAGATATGGGGAATGGATGGGGGATTCTCCATGGCCTGCGCAAGGAATATCTGGTGATTGCTTCTCAGAATATTGATGCAGGCGCTATTGCGGACCAGAACTGCTAAAATCGTGGGTGGATCATTTGCAATACGGTTGGGAAAATGATCAAAAATTCTGGGATGCGGCAATAACAATTCCATTAATTTATTTGTAAATGAGCTTAATTGCAGGATAGACGGCCCGCTTGCTGTTTTGCCGCGAAATATGGAAAGCGGGATTAACAATCCTTTGCGTATCAGAGCATGAATGGGGTTTCGATAGGGATTACCGTTTCCGTCGGAAAAACGCTTGAATCTGTTTTCACACCCACCAAACAATAGAAAATCTCTTACCTGAGATGCAGTACAATACTGCATCTCATAGACTATGGATAGGATGAGCAGTTCCAGATCAGACAATTCATTTTTTGTGATGGATTGCCATGCTCCTGATGATCTAGGGACCTGAATGGATTTAATGGTTGTGGCGCTATCAAATCGAAATGGGGAATAGGACATGGTATATGCGGTGGTATCCGCGTTCCTTTCATTTTCATTCACCGAAGAAGATGCCATCGGTGTGTTCCGTGGGGGTTATGATATGGGTCGGCTCTACTGGCGTTTGATCTTCTGCATCTGAGACAGCTTCAGTTGTTTCTGTGGTCAGATCCGTCTGGACCTGGGGTTCTGGAATGGATTTTTTATTTCCTGCGAGGAAATAATTTCCTGGTTTGCCTGAAGAAAAATACCCGTTTGATGATATGTGGGCAACGCTGAATCGTTTTTCAAAAACGGATGGATGCAACGGTCCTGGCATGAATGGCTCCCATTCGATCTTTAGTCTTGGGGCGCTCTTCTCTCTCGGTTTGGGCAGAAAATTCACTTTTCCCCTAAAGGGATAAATGGGTGAAGAATTGTTTACGGAAAAGAATATAACTTCCTGAAAGCCCAAATACCGGAATACCGTGCCAGAAAAACGTTCGGATAAGGTAGGTGTAGAGCGCCTGGAATATGAGTAAGCCGGCCGCTCTGCGGTAATTGCTGTTTCTGTGACAGTTTCTTGGGTAACGTGTTCCAGGGTCTCGCCTGCCATTTTAGAAAAGATATCCATTTCTGTGGTACTTACGCGTCCGAATATAACCTGATGGGCACAGTTACCGAGCATAATACTGTCTAGCTGTATCTTTTTTACCTGATCCAGTGTCTGGATAGCGCAAATAACAGCAACCCGGTACTGGCGGAACAGAGTAAAGAAGCTTTGCAGTTTCGGATGCAGGAGCACAGGAAGCTCATCAATGTAAATAAAATTTTTGATACGGTCATTTTCTGATCCAGGCCGCCTGAGAACGGCTGTTTCATAGGAAAGCAGGAAAAACAGGCCAAAGCCGGTTGCTACAGAATCGCCTCGCTCAAGGGCATAATTTAATATGATGACTTCGCCGTATTCCAGGGCTTTATCAATATCAACGGTCTCTTCTGCTTCAAAAACATCGCGGACCAGAGGATCGTTTAGAAAATTATTGATCAGGTTTCTCAGGCCATTGCAGCGATCGTACATGTTTGCTTTATTTTCGCCCAAAAGGTCATTGTTGATGGTGGTGTATACCTGTTGCCACTGCCCTACATCCACAACCTCAGCAACTTGTTCTGTGCGATCATTTCCATTACCTCTGAGACTGTGAACGGAATAGTGCTTAACGAGTGCATCCAGATATGGACGGCACCGGCTGCAGTCGTTGATCAGGATCTGCACATCGGACGCTTTGGGAACCTGACCGGGGTGCACCAGGTGGTAAGTCAGCATTAATAGTTCTGCTATGCTGACGGTCACTGTTTCGTTCAGGCTTGAAAAATAAGGATCGGATACTCCGGACTGGTCATAAATGGACTGGACTACGGTAGCAAAATTGGAGGCCTGGGCCGTGATGGTGGTTGCCAGCTCCTTTCCGGTCAGTGCGGGATCGATTTTAAAAGGATTGAAACCGGTGAAACCTTCTTTGTGTTTTCCGTCTTTTAAAATGGGGTCAATCCTATGGATCTTCAGTTTGCGATTTTTGGCCATATGGTAGCACTGATCCGCCCATGCTGCATTGGGTGCAACCACGGTGATGCCAGCGGATTGGGAGTCAAACTTGAGATGCCGGTACAACTCTCTTCTGCTGGCATTTTCTTTTTCAATCTGTTTGTCTGCGTTTGAATTTTCTAAAAGTATCGGCTCAAAGTAATTGACGGAAAAATCGGTTCCTTTGAATGGAAAACAAATCCGTAATTTCCCCTCTTTCAGGGCTGCGTAGCAAGATTTTTTCTGATAATCCTCGTTATATACTTTCTGATCGAGATCGTCTGCAATGGCAACGGTGAGCACACTGGATGTTTTTGCAGTACCGGTTGTACCGTCACAGTACATATGCAAAAATCGGTCCAACTCTTTTACAACAAACTGGGAACCCGTTGAAAGATAACGGACTGCTTTAAAATCATAAGCAAATTCTTTGGATTTTCGGAAATCTATGTATTGATCGAGCTTAAACCGATCGATTTCATCCAGGACAAGATCGGAAGAAAATGTGCCGTACAACTTGCACCCGATATAGATAGGAATCAGGGGCGGAAGCCCGGCAAATAAGAAAATGCCCAGCTGCATGACCATATCCTTGCCAATGTACTCTCCCACTGGAATGATTGAAAGAAAACGGACAAGGGGCTGATAAAGGCTGCACATTATAAATTTCTGGACGATGATCAGGTCATTAAATGTTAAGAGAATAAGGCTGCCATATTTGTACAGACGGTAGTTCCAAAAAACATATCTGGTAGAATACATCCAGATAACCGGAGGCACAAATAGCCAGAAAAGTGCCATTGTCAATGATAGTAAATGATTTCCTAAGAGGCGATTGGAAAGATTTGAAATGGACATGATAATAATAAAAAAATTTATTATTATGTTGAGAAACAAAAATACATAAAATACACCGATTAGAGCTGGGTTCCGACCATACTTTTTAAAATCCTTCCAGAAATCGGATACAGTTACAGTGCCTGAATCAAGGATATAGTCCTGATCATCCCCAAATGGTAAGGGCTGCATCTTTCGATTGATGGAATTGTACAACTCTCCTACTTTATCGCGTAGTATTTTTAAGACCAAACTGAGCATAAATGCATTCCTGCCTTTTCATTGAAAATATATTACTGGTTACTGAATGAGGCTGCCATCGGATTGAAAACTATAGGTTTTCCCCTGGATCACTACCGTGTTAAGGTTTAAGGACCCATTTTTATAGAACAGATATATCTTTCCATGTATTTTTTGCCAGCCGGTCACCATGGCCCCAGACTGGTCGAAATAATATCTTTGATAATCGATCGTCCGCCAGCCGGTGGCCATAATGGATGATGCAGGATCAAAGAAGTATTTTTTGCCTGCTTTTGAAAACCACCCACGAACTGCTCTTCCGCTGTTTTCATCGTGATATGTCCATTGTCCATTGAATGATTGCCATCCAGTCAGTCGCTCGCCGCTTTCGTTAAAAGTGTAGTAGTCTCCGTTTATGAGGTATCGGCCACTAATAAGGTATTCGCTATCGTATTCAGATCGTTCGGAGGAGGCAAGCTTATAGAGCTGCGCATCATTTTTCTTTTGCCAGTATCCTGTATAATAGCCGATATTTTCGGCAGATAGATATTTTGAATGATTATAGGCCAGCTCTGCTTTTTTACTGGTATATAGGTATGTTTGATCACTGGCAGCTTCGATTTTATAAATATAATCCCCTGGTTTTGAATATAGGATTTCTCTGGCGTTGATAGAGGTTTTTGTGCATGTGAGCTCTTTTCCACGTTGGGTAAGGCGGCCATCCTTTTCGATGGTATATATAGTTACATGATATGAATCGGCATGCTCAACTGGATCCCATTCTGCGACTGTTCCGTTCCATCGCAGCTGCTGTGGCTGAGTTAAAACCATTGGAAGCGGGTAGGAATGCAGGATAAAACTGCAGGATGAATAATCAGCTGAGATAGAGAGCCCATGTATCGTTCCGGAATCTGAAAGACAATTTCTTTCTTTGAGCCATTCAAAGTCATAACCTTTTTTGGCATTCAGGGTAATCCTATAGTCCATATAAGATCCGATGGGCAAATCGTTGACATCATACACTCCCTGATAAGTGATGGTGTACTCGGAACGGCCCGGCTTAAAAGATACTTGATCTGGATTGATTTCGCCCTCTTTTGCTTTATAAACTCTCTGGATATTTATGCTGGTGATCTTTTTGGTATCGGAAGCGTATGCCGGTATTGTCATTAGTACGAACATGAATATGAGGAAAATAAAGAATACTAATTTGATTTTTCTCATCTTAAAATCCTTTCTCAAATTCAAATTTTGAGCACAAAAAAGCATAACATAATCGGCTGCAGTAATTCTGCAGATTGATTATGTTATGCCGGAAAGCGGTTTTGTAATAGGTATTCTATCACATCAGACGAGCTTTGTAAATTCTTACCTGATTGAATTGCTTATCAACGCTCAAATGATAACCTTTCACTTACCATATTGAAGTCGCGTAGAAGCTTTTCGCTATCGTCTTTTTTGATAATGGATGTAATGGTGGTTCGGTTGAGACCGCTAATGGCGGTCAGAAGTTCGATAGACTCGCCCTGGCGGTGCAGTTTGATAATTGCGTCCCGCTTTTTCTTTGCTATATGCATGGTCACCACCCCTTTTATTCTAGGCCAGCAAATGCACTGTTCATGAATATATTATCGGAATTATTTTCTTCGGTAGTACTACCTGAAGAAGTTTCGGTATCCTTATTTTCAGGAACAATTTTTGAATCATCCTGTTTCACGGAAGTCGTGGATTTCGTCATGGTTTCCGTGAAACTATTATCCGTACGCTTTTCGTTTACTACTGGTACATATGAAGACATCACGCTACTCTTATCTTCTCGTACTGCTGATCTGAAAGTGAGCTCAGCTATTTTCATATCCATTTCTGCTTGTGTATAACTGATGGGTGTATCTGTACTGATGGATTGTTCCAGTATATATTCAATCGTGCGGCGTTTGTTGAGGCTTGCCCTTTTTAAATCACTTTCCCATTTGACAATTGATTCATTGCTTTTAATGCGGATCTGAAATACTTTTGGAAGCTCTTCGATGGAAATGTCTTTAGGTGCATACCCGATTAAGAGAAATTGTTGCATGATTGCGTAATTAAGTACAGCTGCGGTCAAGTAAGACATTGCTTGACCGCTTCGGCTATGATACCACGTAGCGAAATGTGGTGCATTAGCTGTATTGATGTTGATTTGAATGTAGCTAGCCATTTATTTGTACCTGTTTTTTAACTGTTTATGCAATCCGATTACAATAGCGTATCTTGGAGAAATTTCGGATCCATCATCGGCACGATTTGTCAACACCACTTTTGTAAGTCCGTGATGTTCGGCCATGTATTTTTTAATGTGAGGATAATATGCGATTCCGGTGCCGCCGGTTATGAACATATTTTCAACATCATCTAATGAATATTTTTCTTCTAAAAGATTGCACAGTTTGATGGCTTCTTCTGCCAGAACCTTTTCGTAGATATCACGTACATTGATTACGTTTGTGTTCTTACGAACCGTTGGATTACCTTCGCCTCTGGCATGATACTGTACCTGAAGATAACTAAAGTCCTCTCTTCCGGCTTCTACTACTTTCTTTTCGACGTACTTATCAATGTTGTACATTGCATGATCGGTATCACTGAATGCGGTTTCTGGATTAATCGACAGATTCTTTGCCAGTTCGAATAATCCAACTGTTTTATATCCGGCATCCATCATGATACACGGTAAGGCGCTCTTATCAATAGTTAAATTACCATCTGATGATGCAGCTTGGAAAAGAAATGCGGTGATTACCTGTGCATTACACAAGAAATTCGCATTTGACAGGTCTAAATCAAAATCAAATGTGCAGGATTTGCTGCCACGGCGGATCTTGAATTGATGGCGCTGCTTTAAAAATTCCTTAATCTGCGGCCATTCATTCATGCTGCCATAAGGCAAGCCAATGCCGATAAAATACTGCAAATTATCGAGGTTTCTAAAAAGATGTTTGTCAATATCTTTTTCTGGATTATAGATGGTATCATACGCCACAATCGAATATCCGATTGCTGCGAGTAAACTGATATGAAAAGTTCTGTCTTTAAAACGGTTTTTGTTTCGATTATTATCAAGTTCTTCAGCATACATTTTTAAATTGGATTTCATGGTGATGATTTGATCGATGCTGTCACCGAACATGTATACAGATCCTTTATATTCTATGTAGGTATTGTCACCATCAGCTACGGATAAAACATTTATAGAGTTGGTAACATCGATCATTTTTGATGAAAATGCAAGCAAATAATCTCCGATACAGCACTTAAAATCATCAAATCCGCAATCAACACTCAAATACAATTTCTGGTCCATTCCTTTTCCTACTGCCCATCAACTCTTTTATGATGCATGGATGGCAGTTTTTCCTTTCTTTTTAATTAACATCAATTTTATTATTATATCTTATGTTTTCGATACTTTAAAACTACTGCGTCAATTTATTATTATCAAAAATAGTAACGACGTTACTATTATAATACTGTCTATTTATGAAAATGTCAATATTATTATCAATTTACCAATGGAATTAAACCAAATATAATCCAATAAATGGCACAAATATGGCGTGATGGTGGCACTATGGTCGCATTAAAATGGCGTAAAAATGTCATATCAATGGCGTATAAATGTCATATCAATGGCGTATAAATGGCATACCATAACTTTTGCTCTGTGAAATGGCGCAATAATTGCGTAATAATGGCATTTTGGTTGCATAAAAATCGTGTTTTGATGGCAGTTCTGCTCTCCTGCTTTTGATAAAACATAAATAATGAGCTTTGCGGATTTATAAAATGCATTTTGCCAATAAAGCATGTCTACAGATTTGCTTTATGAATTAAGCTAATCGTGATCCATGGAAGAAATTTACCATACATGAAAATAAATAAATTTCACAAAAATGATAATAATAAATGCGAAAAAGAACAACTACTACAAAAACATAATAAATGAGTTATCAAATTTGATAATAAGAATACGATCTACGGATTACAAAATAATAATGATAATATTATTATCATATTTGGATTAAGGGGGAAAGATAAACGTATTTATTATTATCAAATATAGTAATAACATTA
This sequence comes from Ventrimonas faecis, assembly GCF_040096075.1. Taxonomy (NCBI): domain Bacteria; kingdom Bacillati; phylum Bacillota; class Clostridia; order Lachnospirales; family Lachnospiraceae; genus Ventrimonas; species Ventrimonas faecis. Next base: position 35,000 of record NZ_JBBMFJ010000019.1, on the reverse strand, counting down.
TTATCATATTTAGTAATAATAAATGTATTATACATACAAAAAGATAAAGATAAATTATTATTATCATAAAAAGCTCGATTGATGAATAAATGGTAAACATATGTCTGTGCGATTTAAAGAGATTCGAGCTGGAATAAAGATGAGAGTAGGAGAGTGGTGGAAATCAAGTGAATTAAAAGAAAAAGCAATCATTAGGTATGATTGCTTTTATAGGTATAGAATATAAATTTGTAAGATGGAATCAGGTTAAAGCCCAAATAATCTTGAAAAAAAGCCTTTCTTTTCTGAAGCTTGATCATCATCATGTGAAAGATCATCCTTTAATTTTTCAATATATTCAGATTGTCTCAATATGATTTCCTGTGCATCATTAATAACTTGACTGTTGCGTTCGTATGCTTCTTTCGAAGACGATATAATATTTTGCGCATCAGTTAACTGTTTTTGCAGTTTGTCATTTTGCTCTTTAAGAATTTCATTTTGTTTTTTTGTCTCGGAAAGTGCAGATTCATAAAATTCCTTTTGATCTAAATAAACATCGCTAACTTTTTGGAGCAGGCTTTCTATAGCTTTTTGATTTCTGGAGTTAACCAAAGCAAATTCATTAATAATCTGTTGATCACGTTCAGAAAGTTTATTCTTATATAAAGCCAGGAATCGCTTTCCAATAATATCAATCTGATCATCCTCATTATCATTGCTATTATCAGGCGGATTATCTTCTAAAAGCTTCATGATTTCAGCATTTTGAATGCCTTTCTCTTTATAGGCAATAATTTGTTTGAGGGTAGCATAATCAGACTCTGAATATTTGAAATTTGCACGTTTAGCACTTGCTGAAGTTGTAACTGGAACAGGATGAATATAATCACGGAAAGTATTGATTAAGTACCGCAGATTATTCTCCGGTTTATTTAACAATTTGGCAAGTTGGCCATACGTATATAAGCCATCTATATCGCTTACAATAGGACCATTATGTCCTTCTTGTTCACTAATGACAGGGCCGTTATGATCGCTTTGTTCAGTATCAGTTGAAGTATCGGTAGGGTATACAGAAGAAAAATTATCCTGACTATCAGGCTTCGCAGTGTCAGCTTTAACGTCATCAAAATTAGATCCTGTGGTGCTGCCCAAGTCCTGATCAGGAACATTTTCATCTGCTTTTCTACTACCCATAAAGTTATATACTCGACCTTCCAAAATATCACCTCTTTCATAATAACAAAATTTGTTATTACTAAAAATAGTAAAAACACATGTGAAATTATTATTATTATACTAAAGCAGAGGACAAAAATCAACAAATTAAGTTTTAGTAGCTTGAAATGGAGAGTGATTGACGGTAGGAAATCAAAGATTAGAATATGAGGGGAATAAGTAAAATTTATATCTGTCTGCATAAACTCATCAATGAAAAAAGCGCAGTTAAATGCATTACCGTTCTCCATACTTATGTAAATTGATACAAGGTACATAGTAATGGCGAAATATCAGAGGAAATCTTGAGACTTTGTTTTAGTTATGGTAAGATAATATTATACATTATTAGTTATCAAAAACAGGTCGTTAGGACCAGGAAGTGGCTGGAGCGAGAGTTCTGGCATTAGTAACAGGAGTAGAATAATTAAAAGTTTGTGTAAAAATGCAGAAATTTTCTTCTGCAGAGGAAGTTGCAAATGATCTTGTTGAGCAAGACGTTCCTTTAATTCAAAAAATTATGAATGTAGCACCTGACTTGCTCCGGATTATAACGTTAATGATATTTATAATGCATTAAAATTGTAGAGCTACAAAACTCTCTTTATGCAAAAACAATACATTAAAAGATATTTCCCTAAGAGCTTCCCTGAGAGGAGGCTCTTTTTGCCTATCAAAAATAAATGTATGCTTGATTAACGAAATAGATATTTAATGTAAAATTGCGTGAAAACTATGTTAGTTTACAGATATTTTGCAAAATGAAATGCGGAGGTGTATGTCAGATGTTGGAAAATGAGGCATTACAGATGATTCAGAAAATGAATGTTAAAATAAATGGAACAGAGGAAATAGTAAAGAAATTTTACGAAACCTTGGAAAGTGCAAAGAGAGCGATCAAAAAGGGAATAGAGGTTCATCCGCTTGCAGCGTTACATGATGACAAAAAAGGTACTCTGTATACATGCTCCAGTTGTGCTACCCGTTTGAGATGGGGACCAAATGCAGCAAGATTGACGAATTATTGTCATAGATGCGGTCAAAAAATCGACTGGATTGGGACACCTAGAGAATAAACAATACAGCATTAGAAAATATTATGCTTAAAGGGAGACACGAAAAAATGATATTAGACAGAGAACAGCGAACGGCCGACCTTGCAACAAAAGCAGACAGAGATATAAGCCCAAAGCTTACAGATGAGCAGTATCATGCTCTGCTGCATTATACCTTTAAAGCCGGTTTTAAGCGTCCGGAGCAGCTTCTGGAAGCGTTTGTTGGTGATTTGAGCGGATGGCATAGAAATGGATCAGATGAGGAGGAACTTGCAGGCGAATGGTTTTCGCGGGCCTATAGCGGAATGGGCGGTAGTGATTCATTCCTTTACTACCTCTACGACCACGAGGCAGATATAAATGAGCTTGAGCATATTGCGGTTACGTTTGATCACGATCCGGAAGAGGTGTATGACGAAGATCCGGAAGAAGACTACAGAGAAACTTATGGGGACATTTATCCTTATAACTGGTATGAAGATTACCTGATGGATGTTCGTGATGAGATTGATGCTGACCCGCGGGAAACCTGCGTGAAACTGATACGTTACCTTCTGGAGAACCAGGTAGACGGATGCATCGATTGGGGACATATAGATTTTCAATAACTTCAACCGATTTTGGCAGGAAGAGAGGGCAGGGCTGCCTGAAATTCCAGATGCCAGTGCAACATATTCCACGAGTCAGGATCATCAAAAGCCCCCACTTCAATTATTCAGAAATTGAAGCGGGGGTTAATAAGTTATCAGGATATGCAGTGAGTATGTTGCCAGTTTCGATATTGCAATCTTAGAATTGCTTTGTTATAATTAGTGCATTAGATTATTTTTTTCAAAGAAACCGCTTTTGGCGGTGGGTGGCCCATATGGGTCTTTGGAGGGAATAGTCTATTTTTTTATATTCAAATCCCGGTTAGCGATAACTGGGATTTTTTTATTTTAAGACTATTCCAAAAGGAGGAAACGGTGATGGAGCAAATCATCAAACAGAATACGTTCTCAAGAACGGTATTTAATGACAGTAAGCTTGGGGCTTACTACACGGATCCGGTGCATGCCGCTAAAATAGGAAGGCTATTTCGCTTGCAGGGAGAATGCTGCGTTTTGGAACCATCGTTTGGCAATGCAGAAGCACTGAAGGCGTTTTTAAGTCAGTGCGAGAGAGCAGATGAAGCCGGTTCTGTCCATACATTTGGCGTGGAACTGAATCGGGAAACCTTTGAGCAGTATAAGCAGGAGATTGAATTTCCAGTATGTGCCGATTTCATTGGCGGGATCCGGGCATCGAACCGGGCATTTACATTATGTTTTGCCAATCCGCCATATGGCGTAGGTGGAGATGATGGATCAACAAGGTTGGAAAGACTATTTATTGAACGCATCTTCCAGTTAATGAAAACGAAAGGATATCTTGTCCTGGTTGTTTCCCTTACCACAATGAACCTGGATGAATTTGCAAAGTCTCTGCTGGCAAGGTTTAAGCCTGTGGCCTTCTATCGCTTTGACGATGAGGAGTTTGCGAAATACAAACAGGTGGTTTTCATTGGCCAGAAGCGTGCATCGATCGGACTATACCGGAAAGAGTACGAGGAATGGATGAGTGCAAATCCTGGAGCGCCGCTTGAAAATATTCCGTACATTCCCAAAGACCCAGATACACGCATGGAAGTCCCAGTGTCGCTGGAGAGCGAGATTGAGCTCTTTACCACGAAGGAATTCGACGAGGCAATCCTGCTTCATAACACGAGTGCATTGGTACCAGTGCTTAAAAAAGCTCTGCAGACCAATGCATACCAGTCGGTTGGTCTTGGAAAGCCAATTGTTCCGCTGAAAAAAGATCTGCTGTATCTATCTGCGATTGCGGGAGGCGGACAGGGCCTGGCTGGAAATGAAGACCGCGGTGATTTACACCTGCAAAGAGGACAGGCAAAGCCGGTTCAGATCGAAACTCCGGAGATCAATGATGATGGGGATATTCATTCTGTTTTAGTCACAACACGCAACCAGATCACGCTGCATGTGATCGATAATTTCGGGACGATCCGAGAGTTAGCATAGGGAGGGCAGTGTGATGAAAAACGGAATGATCAAAATCGGCATGTTTGAGGCATATCTGGAGCGAATGCTGATCCGCGGACTTAAGGTGGCCTACATCAGTTATTTTACCCGGACGCTGCAGGAAGCAAAGGCAATAGGAAGTACGATGTGTACTTCAGAGAGCAGCACAATCTGGCTGAATAAAAATGGTCCGGAGGAAAGGTACAACGTATTTGGCACCTACAAAGCTTATTATGTGCCGATCATGCGCGGAAAAGAACGGTTCTATCATGGAGTGATCTTGAACGCAGCGATTGGAAACGATTTGTTTGTTTCAAAAGAAGAAACAGCAGGAGAGGAACTTTATGAAATCTTGATGAAAAAATACCCGTTGCCGCTGCTTAAGTGGTGGGGGAAGCCAATCCTTTCGTATGCACTGCAAGAGGGACTGATCAATGCCTATTCCAACCGGCTTCATACGGAGTGTATTGAAACGGAATATTCTCTGCAGGGTACGGATGATCTGAGAGAAATGCAGATATATGACCTTACGACTTTTGATTATGAAGCGTTAAAGTCCGCCATTCAGGTCCTGTTTCAGCAAAAGCAGATCTGGATATCAAAGAAGGAACAGAAAGCTATCAACTTTAACAGCATGGATGAATACTTCCGCCAGTACGGGACGACACTCGTGGAAAATCTTGAAAAGCTTCTGGATCCGGAAAGTGAACTGAAAGGTGAAGTAGATGCTTTTACCTTAAATTCCATCAGACTCTATCCACAGCAGGCAGCCATGGTGAATGGTGTTACTACACACCTATTAAATGGCGCACCGTTTTCTATCATCTGTGAGGGCATGGGAACCGGAAAGACAGCGCAGGCTGCTGCAATCTGCGAAAGCTATTTTGTGCAGAAGGAAATGCAACGCAGCCATAAAGTACTCAAGGATATTTATATGGATGAATCCCTGGTGAAGTACAGGAATCTCGTTATGTGTCCCGGTCACCTCCTTGAAAAATGGAAAGGGGAGATCGAGCGTCAGATCCCATATGCAAAGGCAACGATCGTAACTGATTTTTCTCAGCTGCTGGAGCTTAGAAAGCGCGGAAGTCAGAGGGTTGGAAAAGAATTTTATATTCTCTCGAAAGATTTTGCAAAGCTCTCCTATAGCTTGAAGCCGGTACCGAAAAAGGAAATTGCCAAGATGGCGTATATGAAAAAGTGTACGAATCCGGATTGCGGCTTAGATAATATGCCCGTCCGAAAATGCGTTTCCTGTGGTGGAAAGGATTTTGAAAAAAGTACAACTAAGATCGAGACGATCTACGGAATGAAATGCCCGTATTGTGGAGAAGTGCTTGCTGCCTATACAGCATCCGGCGGAATCTGCGGACTGACAGCTAATGACTTTGCGTATAAAACAGGGCGGAATTCAAACTGCATCTGGTGCGGGGAATCTTTATGGATGCCGCATGTGAAAAACATCGGTGCAAAGAAAATCAGCCCCTGGCACCGGGCAACCTGCTATAGAAACAAAGCCCAAAAAGGAAAGACTACAGTCTGGGTACATAAAGAATATGCAAGAAAGTATTACGCAGAGAATGAAACGGAACCGATATCCGTTTCAGAAAGAGATGGGGTAAGAAAATACTCGCCTGCTTCGTTCATTAAAAAATACATGAAAGGATATTTTGACATTGCTGTCTTTGATGAGTGCCATGTGTGTAAGGACGGAGACAGTGCCCAGGGAAATGCAATGCACTGCCTGATCAAGGCAACGAAGAAACAACTTGCATTGACAGGAACCATTGCTGGCGGAAAGGCTGAGGATCTTTATTATCTGATTTACCGGTTGGCACCGTGGAAAATGACATCAAAGGGATACCGGTGGACGGATGTTGCGAATTTTTCCAAGCAATACGGAAAAGTGGAGCAGCGCTATGAATATGCGGGCTCTTCTTCGGATGAGAATCTTGCGGAGAAAGTATCTGCCCGCGGTCGAAGCTTGTCGTCACCAAAAACAAAGCCGGGAATCAGCCCAACAATCTTTACAGACTTTTTGCTGGATTGTGCCGTTTTTCTGGATCTTTCGGACATGTCATCCTATTTGCCGGATCTAAAGGAGATGGTTGTGACCGTTCCAATGGCAAGAGACGTGGCCCGGGATCATTCCATTCTGGTATCGAGGCTGACTTCGTATGCAAAACGGAGAGAAAGCGGCGGGTTTGCATTGCTCAGCCAGGCATTACAGTACGGGCTTTTTTATCCTGATATGCCATATGGAAATGAAGAAATCCGTAATCCGGTCGATGGAGACATTCTGATCAGAGCCGCCCAGCACGATGAATACCGTTCGGGAGAAAAACTTCTGCCGAAAGAAGAAAAACTCATTGAACTGATAAAATCAGAACTTTCGGAAGGAAGAAAATCCGTAGTATTTGCTGAATGCTCCGGAAAAAATGAATGGAACGTCACGCACCGGCTTCGGGATATCCTGGAAGCCGCTGGGATCTTTGCCGTTGTTGTGGAAGCGGAGAGCCCGGGAGCATTAAAACGGGAAAACTGGATCCGTGAGCAGGCAAAGGATGGCGTGGAAGTATTTATCACCAATCCAAAGCTCATTGAAACGGGCGTTGATCTGTGCTGGACGGAAGGCGGGAAGAAATACAACTACCCGACCCTGATCTTTTATCAGCTGGGATACAGCCTTTTTACTGTCTGGCAGGCTTCCAGACGTCACTACAGGATGAACCAGACCATGGAATGCAGAACATACTATATGGCTTACGAAGGAACCGCGCAGGCGAAAGTGATTGAGCTGATCGCGGAGAAGCAGGTAGCAACGGCAGCTATTCAGGGAAAGTTCTCCGTGGAAGGGATTTCTGCCATGGCGGAGGGTGTCGATGCGAGAGTCGCGCTGGCGTCAAGCCTGGCGGATCAGGACGTAAAGTCTGGAAGTGCCCTGCAAAAGATGTTTGATGTGCTTCACAGTTCGGACAAACAGGCTGAGTCCTATGTAACGATGCAGGTATATGAGGAGCTGCTTGGAAAAGAAGAGGTGGAGCGACGTAAAAAAGCAAAGGAAGATGAGATGTTTGAAAATCTGTTCGGCCAGTGGGATGAAGATTTTATGGATCTGCAGGAGCCGGGAAACGAGGAACCGGCAGTGGTAGTAGCGCAAAAGCAGCCCATGGCAGGTATGGCAAATATTTTTTCTTTGTTTGATTTTTAAAGAGGGAGAACATTATGAACCAATATAAAAATGATAAAGCGGATGAGACACGCATGATCCGCTTCATTGATCCGAATTACCGGGAGCTGTTTCAGATCCCGGATGGTGCGTATGTGGAGTTGAAGTATCCAAACAGCACAGCCATTATGGCTTGCGGTTACATGGATGAATATCATCTGCGTTTCGGTAGAGAAGTTTATCATATCTGCGAACTGGCAGAACGTCTGGAACGATGCAAGGCAACCTGTACTCCGGAGCCGGAGATTACGGAAGATGAGTGTGCCTGGAAGTTGGGTAATAAGGGCTATTTATATGTCCAGGTATCAGAAGATGGCTATGATTACCAGTTATACCATTCCGATTTTTCAGAATGGGATGGTGGCCAGGTAGATATGGACGGCACCATGAATGAAGCCAAGAAGATGATTTTGGAAATGTATGAAATGGATATGCAGACGCATGAGCGGATTTCAACAGATGAACTGGAAAATTCAGTAGAAGAGAAAGGGGAAACATATGAGTAAGATGATGATCGTTGCGGCTACCAGCGAAAAGATGTTGGAACTGATGGATAAGATCACGATTGAAGATGGGGTTATCAGCTTTCTGGCCAGTAATAAGGCAACGGCAAAAGGTTACCCGTGCATGTTTTCCGTAGAGGGAAAAACGACCACTGCCAGCGTGAAGTTCGAGGCCAAGATCAAAGGACTTGATGAAAAGGGCGAGATGATGCCGGTTGAGAAAATTTCGGTTTATCTGCCGGCGCGGTTTGCCGGTTCGGTCAGAGCCGTTGCGGAGCAGACCGACATTGTATATATGCAGTTTGAGGAAAAGCAGGTGACACTGCTTTCCCAAAAGCCGGCGATTCAGATCCCGGTAAGCTTCGTGGAAGAGCCGACCAAAGTGAAAAATCCGAAAACGGATGCATTTAGTATGAGCATTCCGTTGGAGAAGATCTCACAGTATTTACCCCATATGGCGACTACGAAAAGCGGGATCGGCTTCCTTCCGGTATTATCCGGAGAGGGCCCGATTTTGAAAATGGCGTCAACAGATCGCCAGAACACGATGCTGACGGTGGATTTATCTCCCACAATGGTCCGTTTTGAAAGTAAGGACCGGTCTGAGGTGAAAGAGGAAGTTTATAAGCCCTATGTGGATGCAATCTCGACCTATCTGACGATCAACCCTGGAACTCTGATCAAAATTCTGGCATGCAATAAAAGCTATAACCAGCTCGGTATTTCATTCCAGTTTGATGAGGAACATAAAAGCATCATCGGTATCGCTCTTAAGTGGCCGGATGCGATCTATCAGCTTCGCCTGAATACACAGAGCGCTGTTGATAAGCGGATGTATGAAGCGGCTTTCCGAAATACGGAAACCGTGCAGTATGAATTTCAGGCAAACAGCAACAGTTTAAGACGCGCGCTGAACATTATGAATGCAGGTGCCCAGAAGGTCGATACGGTAAAAGTTTCGTTTGAAGGACAGACGATGAGCATCTCGGACATGAAGAATGATAACTTTGTATCAGCTATTGATGTCAAGACGACTGCGGAAAGCGGAGCGTGCTTTTATGAAAAACTGTCTCTGTTTATGAATTTTCTGAAACCATATACGGAGGATATGAAAATTTATAAGGGCTGGTGCATCTGGACCAAGGATGATGAAAACAATTTCATTCATCTGGTAACGTTGCATACGGGTCCGGGCAATCAGCAGACAAAAGAGGAAGAAACTCAGGAAGAGGAAACACAGGAAGATGAGATGGAAGAAAATTCCGAAGAAGATTCCGACGAGTAATTTGTTTGTTTATGGGAAGGCTGCTGCATCTGCAGCAGTTTCCCATGAATTTCTGCGTATTCTGCATATATCCAGTATTCCAATCAGGTTGGGGCTCTGGATATGGGCAGAAACTGTTCATAACCAATAGAAAAAGAAAAGATGAAGGAGGACATCAGGAATGTTCAGAAGATGGAAAGAAAATGGAAGGAAGGCACTTCTGACCATGCAGGCGGCAGTCTTAAGTGGAATGATGACGATCTGCTCTTATGCGGAGACGGTCCAGGATGCAAACTGGATGAAAGAAGATGCGACAAGCGGAGGTCTTTTTACGGAAGCAATCACGAAGGTGCAGGATGTATTCCGAAGCGGCTATTCCTTTGCGATTGTGGTGGCGGTGGGACTTTTTGTACTGTTGTTTATCTATGCAGGCGTAAAACTGTCATTTGGTGATACCTCTGACGCGAAGCAAACAAAGCAGAAGATATTTCGGATCTTCGTGGGTATGATCTGCGCGTTTGGGGCAATCTTCTTTGTAAGTCTGGTTTATAAGGCGGCTGGCGATGCGTTCCAGTAGAAAAAAACGGCTAGGTGCATGGATCGGAATTGTTTTAGCGAGTTCTATTTTATTGGCCGGTGTGATGAAAATGAGTGCTTATGCGGAACCGGCAGAGTCAACCGAACAGGCAGAAATCACAGAGTCTTCAACCAGCGCAGGACTGTCGGATATGGATTTTGGAATGGGAGATGGGCAGATCGAGCTGGATCCATACGATCAGGTATCCGACTTTGGGTTTAGTGACAGCGAAGCGTTACAGAGCCCGATCGCCTCTTTTTACAGTTTATGCCTGTATTTGTCCATAGGCGGGATGGTTCTGTCATTGATCATAGCGGGAATTAAGCTGGCGGCAAATGATGCCGGTCATGGGAAACATCAATTTATTGACGTGGTTGGAACAAAAGTGATCGTGTTCTTCTGTATCAGCTGCTTTATGGGACTTATCAATTTGTTTTTGGGAATGCTGCAGCATTAGAAATGGAGGAGTGGCATGGATCAGCTGACAGAATTACGACCGCCGGATTTTACGGATGTGACAAAATGGTGGATCTTTTCAAACAAATCATTACTGGTGTGCCTGGGCGGCGGGGTAGTTGCCTATCTTCTATTTAAGATCACAGCAATGATCCACTTGGCTTTTCTGGGTGTGTGGCTTGGCGTGATGCTTGAGGCAGGTCTTTTTATCGGGGTTACATTTCCGGTCCCGGATTTTGGAAGTTCCCTGCTGGCATTTGGCGGACGTACCGCCGATGAGCTTATCATCAGCATGATTGCGCACCATTTGAACCGCAGAACTTATTACAAAGATACGGAATGGGAGGAAGAATTCTAAGATGGAAAGTATCAATCATCTTACCAGGCTTACGGCTGCGTTTTTAGGGCTGACCATTCTGGTCCTGGGAATAGCTGCCATCTGGCTTATCCGGATGAGAAAAAAGAACTTAAAGACAAAAAAGGCAGAAACGGAAGAAAGAGGACTGTTTGCCCAGACGGATGAACTGGTACCGATTGAGGAGATCGGGCCGGGGTTCATCGTGACAAATGGCGGGAAGAAATTTGTTGTGGTGCTAAAATGCGGTGGCAGCGATTTTTATACGAAGCCGATTGGCGAAAAAGTAAGGGTCAAAAATAATTATGCTGCCTTTATTTCAGAATTTACATCAAGGGTTACATACCGCATATATGGGGAAGACATTAACATGGATGGTACTGTCCGGGAATATGAGAAGATCTTAACCGGTCTTCAGGACATGCTTTTTGAGACGAATGAAGATTATAAGGCCCTCCGGAAAGAATTTGAAACGGTAAGGAGTGATTTTGATTCCGCAGAAACCCGGGAGCGTTCCAAACAGCTGCTCCTGCTCCAGAAAAAGATAAAAGCATACAGTTGGCGCATCCGTCATGTGGAAAGCCAGCTGGCCTATATCGCGAAAGTGTCAGGACCGGATGCAGCCAGGCAGAACCTTATTCAAACATATGTACTTTCCTGGAGCGCTCCGCCGGACCTGGCAGCGGTCCTAACGAAAGAGGAGCTGTATCAGGAGGCTACAAAACATTTAAAAGAAGATATCAAAAAGCTGCTCCACAACCTGGCGGAGTGTGATGTAAAAGCGGTGCCCTGCAGTAAAGCGGAACTTTTTAATATGCTCCATACGCATTATCATCCAATTTCCGGAAACAGATACCACTATGCTGATCTGCTGGAGTCTAACTGGGACAGCCGGATCATGCCATACCGGGAGGACACGGATTTAGAGGAATCTTTCACAGATGAATTGATTGATGAAATGTTATATGGAGGACTGCAAAATGGTTGATTTTCTTATGATGCTCAGCCTGTGCATCTGTGTTTTGTCGGGCGTGACATTACTGATCGTGCATATCTGGTCTAAGAAAAAGCAGAAGAAAGAAGAGGAGGAAGACAAAACAGGAGATACTGTTTTCCATAGCGGGACGAGGAATACGCCAAAGCCCATAAAAGAGCGTGCCGGGATTTTACAGGTGCTTGCACCGGATGGCGCAAATACCATGCCGGTATCTTACATGACACTGGATGATAACGGGATTGAACTTTATTATGCCGGTCTCTATATCGACAAACTTCCAGTGGAGGGGCGGTTTGCCCATAGCTTTGCCGGGATCTTCAATATGGATTTTGTGGAGTCTACGGTCATCATAGACCCGCTCTTAGAAGAATCCCAGAAAAAGATCAATCGTCGGATCCGGTCACTGGATATGGAGCGGTCCGGGGAACGGGACAGAAACAGGCTGAGAATTTTGGATGGAAAGATTGCGGATGCAGAGCGGTGGGCCAGACAGATCGACTCTGACCAGTCAACCCTGCTCGAAACATATTTTTTATTCTTGATCCGTGCGGAAAGCCTGAAACTTTTAACGGAGCGGATCTCAGAGTTTATTTCCAGGGGAAAGGGGATCGGTTTCCGTTCCTGCTATGCGATGCACAAGGAAGCATTTTTAACATCCCTTCCGCTCAATGAAATTTTTGAAGCCAAAATATCTGTCGGGAAAAATCTGAATGTGAGTAAAAAGCCAATCAAGGGACATATTTTAAGCCAGGCCTATTTATCCCTGATCTTTAACCATACCACAAGTGAATATTTCCATGAAAAGGGCTGCGTATTTGGCCGATCTATCTATTCTGGAATGCCGGTTACGTTTGACCCGTTTGATAAGACCCATTTCTCCTATGGAGCCGTGATCGCGGGGCAGTCCGGATACGGAAAGTCGGCAACCGTGAAACAGCTGTTTTCCAGGCAGGTGGATTTCGGGGTGCATATCGCAAATATTGATTATGAGCCGCTCCCTGGCGATGGAAAGAGAGGTGAGTATTCCATAGTGGCAGAAGCAGTAGGCGGAGTCAATTATCTGATATCCAATTATTCCGACTCTCAACTTAATTTTTTCGAGATCAGTGATGAGTATGAATATAACCGTGCAACCGGAGAGGAGATACCAACACTATATCTGGAAGAAAAGATCGTGGACATGACGAATATCCTGATGGTACTGGCAACCAGCTTTACGACCAATGGCATGGTCGGTGAATTTGAACCGACGGAGTATTCCCGTATTAAATCCATTATTTCAAAAAATGTGCGGAAAATCTATGCTGACTGCGGCCTACGGGACAAGGATGCGGCGTCTCTTTATGAAACAGTACCGGCATCCGGCGGATCCTTTGGGGCGGGACGAAGAAAGAAGCGGCTGCCCCAGATGCATGATTTTTACCGGGCGATATTACTGGATGCGCGGGAAAATACGGACAGCTTCAAGGAAAATGCGTTTTCCCTGCTTCTGGATATTTTTGAGGATCGTGTGAGAGAGATGTATTACTGTCCTCATTGCATGAAGGAATTTACAAGAGAAGAGCTGTCCACATTAAAAAGAACCGAGAGAGGTGTCCATATCTGTAATAATCATGAAGAAGGCAAGATCTATTATCTACGGGAAATCCATGGCAGCCAGGCATACCTGGATTGCCAGTCCACGCTTTCTATTGATATGTCGCTGCCATTCCATAACTTCGATCTGTCGCAGATCACGGATGAGACGGAGCGCATTAATATGATCATGGTCGTACAGTCTTATATCGAGGAAAACTTTATCAAGAAAAATTCTACCAATCCGAATAAGGCAAAGAAACTCATTGTGTCTACGGATGAGGCACACCGTATCCTGAAATTTGAGGGAGCACGCATGTTTGAAAATGCTTTATACCGCGTGGCGCGTAAACGTCATACGGCTCCATGGCTGATCCTTCAGTCCGTAAAGGATTTTGCAAAATACCAGGATACAGAGGAGATTTTAAAGTCTACGGAGACCTTTATGCTGTTCCGTCATAACTACCTGGATGGGCAGTACATCAAAGATACCACGAACCTTACCCAGTCCCAGGTGGATACGGTACTCAATCTGGGCGGCACCTCTGAAGCGAAAAAATATGGTGAATTGTGTCTGGTTGATATTCCGACAAAGCGCGCAGTATTCATCCAGGCGGATTATTTAAAAGACAGTGAGTTTGATGTAGTGGAAACAGATGTAGAAAAGATCGCAGAGCACGCAAGGATGAAACAGGGGGGATGAAGCAGATGAAACATGTGCAGATCATCAACAGAAAAACAATCCGACTTCTGCTCCTTATATTTGTACTTACATTGTGCATGGTGCCGGTATCCTCATATGCGGATGGTCCGTGGACAGACCGGGCGGACCAGAGTATTTACGATTCCGCCGGGGACGCACCTGATTCCAGTACACCGGATATGCTGGACGGAGGAATTTTTGCTGAGCTTCTTGGGGAGTTCTGTATTGGAATTGGTGATGGGTTGAATTTTTTGCTGACTTCCTTTGGGTGCGATTTAAACGCGATCATATTCGGAAGAGTGGGAGGTGCCTCTGTCCGCACCGGGGATGTGGCGCTGTTTTCCTTTGACATGGGGACCGGCAACATATATGGCCTGGTGGGCATGGCAATGTATGGGTACCTGCGGAACCTGGTTTTTACGCTCATGGTGCCAGTATTCTTATACTACCTGGTTGGTTTCCTCTACTCAAATGGCAATCCAAGGGTCAAGGAACGGCTGCTTGGCATGACAAAGTTGTTTGTTGCCAGCAGTATAGGATTTATTCTGTTCCCCCAGCTTTTGGGTATTGCTTTATATCTGAGAGACGCCATGCTCCATGCGATCATGACAGGTAGCCAATCGCTGATCCTTAAGGTGGCGGACAGTGTCGGATCCGGCGTCAACATGGGGGATAATTCCTATGCATTTTTCTTTGGCTCCGGAGGGGACTACAACCTGATCAGCCAGTTCCGCGCAATGGCCAAACCCAATGGAAAGGTCGTGTTTATCAATTCCATGTTATATGTAGGTGCGGTTGTTTATCAGGCATACCTGGCAGTCTGCTATATTTCCGCGGCAGTCTGCATGGTAGTTTTGGTGCTGTTATTCCCATTTGCCGCTCTGTTCGAAATGATAGAGAGAGGAACGATTTCTAATTGGGTGCGGCAGGTGTTGGGAATCTTATTAAACCCCGTGATTGATTCCTGCCTGCTGCTTATCCCCATGTTTTTTATGATCATCGGGACGGCCCAGGAAAGCAAAGGTTATGCCCTGATCGCACTCATTATCTGTGGCTGTATCATACCGGCGCGGGGCGTCATCCGCGGGTTTCTTCATATCGGCAATGGAATGGGAATGGAGCTTGCCGGGTTTGGAACCATTATGGGGGCCACAAGCCTGATGCGATCCATTGGAAGCGGAATTGGAGCAGCGGCTGGTGCGCTGGCCCATGCATCCTCTGACGCAAAATCCGATAAGAGGAACGCGGATATGACGGATGATCTGGCGGATGTCCAGAAAAAGAAAGACCTGGAAGATGTAAACAAGGGCGAGGAACTCCAGAGTGAAATGGAAGATATCATAGGCAATAATCCGGATTTGAATGCGGATGATGCGGAAACGTCCTTCGCTTTTGGATATCAGCCTACACCGAAAGAGGACATACATGAGAAAAGCCCTCATGCCCAGGCAGCAGCGACCGCGCAGAATATTGCCAGTGGTATTGATGCCCTTGGAAGAAAGAAGGATTCTTTAAATGAGGATATCCGCTCCAATGATTCCAAAATCGCGTCCATTGGGGAAGAAATCGCTATGGATAATGAACAGATCGCGTCCATGAAGGCTGAAAAACAGGCGATCCAGGCGGAGCAGAATGAACAGAAAAAACGGGGGGACACCCCATCGGCGGAAGGATATGCGAGGATCCGGGAACTGGATCAGGGAATTGGCGAAGCGGAGCATTCGCGGTCCGTCCGTATGGAAGAACAGTCCAGGCTCCGCGGAGAGAATGCCAGGACGAAGGAAGAAATTGGGCGTATTGATGCTTTATCGGCCAGGGCCCGCAGCACGATCGCTTCATCCAGAGGTGGCTCAGGGGGCAGCGTTGGCGGAATGGGAAGCGGTATCTCGGAAGAAGAGCAGGAGATCCTGGATCAGTATGCCACCATTGATAATTTTGAGGCTCCGCAGTTTAAGAATATATCACTGGAACGTAAAGCGGCCCTATACAGGGAAAGAGCTGCCAAGACCAGGGTGAGAGGTGCAACAACCGCGGCAGGCACCATGGCCGGTATGACCTTTGGAGCAACGGCCGGGATGGCCATGACCGCATTCAGTTTTCCGGCAGCAAAGATGCAGATGACGGCCATAGGCGGCGCGCTGGGAGCAAATGCAGGAGGCGTTTTGGGTGAAGTTCTGGCTGAGCCGGTGTATGAAGGCGGTGTGGAACTTGTAAAAAAGGGAGGCCCGCTGCTGCAGAAAGGAGCAACAATCCTGAAAGACAAAGCAGAAGCTTACAGAAACAATCCGGAAGGTCTGAATGTTTACGAAGAGAAACCGCAAAAAATGTTGGAAGTAAATGTGCATTCATCATCAAAGCCGACCGTTATGACAGTATCCCGGTCACAGGATAATAGCCAGTCATCCGTAGAGACGGTTTCTGTACCAGAATCGAAGGAGCAGTCGTCCTATCAGTCAGAACCGGAAGCAGTAGGAGAAGATGCGGGAGCACGTCAGGGACCGCAGGTAACCTTTACGGAAACGGTTTCGGATGAAGAGGCAGCGATCATGCAGCAATTCTATGAGGCAGAAATACAGAAACCGGAATTTCGCAGGACTATGCATCATGCGTATACGGACAGCGCGGTGAGCGCAAGGCAGGTTTACTCAGGACTGAAAAACAGTATGGTAAATGCCACAAAAGAGGAGCGCGCGGTTGCGAATGAGCAGATCATTGAGACGGCTTTTATGCAGTATACGAACACGATACTGGATAGTCTGGATGCTCCGGAGCATGTGGATCAGATCACATATCAGCAGGCGGTGGAAGACCGGCTGAGGGAAGATGAGCGCGGCCGGATGGAAAAATATTTAAGGAGTAAACATTTATTGTTTTAGCACAGGAGTATGAACATATTTACAAAAAGGATACAAATGAGGAAGCAGAAACGGTTGAAACGAAAAAGTCTGGAAACAGAACGAATAAAAGCACAGCATGGCCTGGAGGATTCAACGGATATCATCATTGTGGAGCATTCCAATACGCTCTCCGTTATGATCCAGGCAGCCGGGCAGATTGTGCGGTTTCTTGCAGCCACTATTTTTGTCGGGTTCTGCCTGCTTGGGCTTGCATCCGTATGTTTCCCGGGGCCGCGCAAAGAAATGGTGGAGATCGGGATCGCACTGATCACACAGCTGCGGGAGTATCTTCCGTTTCTGAATGTAAATTTTTGGAGGTAAATTATGGCAAGACCAGTTCGGACTTCGGACTTATTAAAGGAGACGGCTGCGGATCATGAAACTCTGGACAGAATGGCAGAACAGGAAAGACTGTCAGAAAGCAGGATCACCGTTCAGCCGCCTGTTCAGGAAAATGCATCCGTAACAGAGAAAGAGGAGAAAAAAGAGCCGTCTGTTCAGGAAAAACTGGATGCGGTCCTTCCTGATGACTTCTTTGGTGAATTTGAGGATTTATTTAGTAGTGCGGATGGCCGTACAAAAGAGCAGATAAAACAGGATGCGCCGCCGGATGCTTTACCGGAGGAACCTGTTTCTGCGATGAATGGCGGGGCCGCGCAGGCGGTTTCGGAAGTAGTAGAAGAAAAAGCTGAAGAAGAAATTGCTCCAGCAGTCAACGACAATGCTGCAGAAAAAATGGGTAAAGAGATTTCTGTAGAGGCAGTGGAGAAAATAGAGAAAGCATTAAGTCCTGAACCGGCAGTGGCTAAACCAGAAAAAATGCCAAAGCCTTTGCCGGACACTCAGACCCAGGAACCGCAGCGCGCTGGGACCGTCGGTAGAAAAGCTATGACAGAACCAGCCCCAGAAACAAGGAAACCGCAGAAAGTTGTTAAACGCACGCAGGTGGAGGAGGAGCCTGCGCCGATGCATACGATAAACAGGGCAGTTAGGCGCACTTATAAACAGATCGGTTTAAGCCAGCCGGTTACAAACGTGTCCCTGCAGCAACAGATGATCTCTGTATATTCTCCCAAAGGCGGCGTGGGAAAATCTACCATTGTGAGGGAATTATCCCATGTCCTATCGGGCATGAAGAAAAATGGGAAACAGCTTAAAATCTTAGTGCTCGATGCGGACTGGGAATTTGGGGATGTGGACAGTGCGTTTGGTATCTGCCCATCGCCCAATGTAATGGACTGGGTGAAACGGATCTGTAAGGATCGGGAACGCCTGGGATATATTCCGGCATATTCGCCGGCAGATATCGTATCCAGGTATGTGATTGAATATGATGAACAGATTCATATCCTGGCCGGAAGTGATAATGCAATGGAAGCGGCACGTCTGGATTGTGACATTGCAGAGGCGATTATGGATAATCTGCGGCGCTGCGATTATGACCTGATCATGATTGACAATTGCAACACATTAAAAGATACGACCGTCATTCCACTGGAAAAATCGGATCTGATCCTGCTGATCCTTTCCCTGGACACCTCCACGGTACAGGATGCCCGCAATTTTCTGGATGCACTCGGTGAATTTCGGATAGAAAAATCCAATATCCGAATGGTTATAAATCAGGTGCCGCTTGATGATAAAAAATGTGAGCTTGGCATATCCCATGTGGCCAGGATCCTCAATATGGAACCGACCTGCATCATCCACACGAATCAGGATGCCAGAAGTTTTGCGAATGTCGGGGAAGCAGCATCCAGTGATAAAGGATCCCTGTTTTCAAAAGAAATCAGAGCACTTGCCAGGGCAGCAGTCGCGGTAGATGAAGAACTGGAGAAGCCAGAAAAGGGCTCTGGGGGATTTTTACGAAGACTGTTTGGCAGAAAGAGGTGAGTATGGAAATGGAATTAGACCTTCTGATCGCAACGGAAATGAGCGGGGACGGCGATTCGGTGGCAGAAGAACTTCGGAGTGTGTTTGCCAAACGCGGAGTCACGGTTCACAGAATAGAATTTCGCTCTGGAAAAGACAGTGTGATCCGGTCTGTCCGGGCCAATCCGCAAATTCGTGCAGTGGTACTCAGCCAGTATCAGGATCAGGAAAAACTCTCCCCCCGCGATATTGATCAGATCTGTTCCGCGGCAGAAGGCGATCTTCAGGTGTTCGTGGTCGTTTCCGAGATGCGCGGCAGCGATTACATGAAAGAAATTGAAAGTCTGGGGATATATACGGCTGTTTACCAGGAAGATGCCAGTTTTGAAAAAATTGCAGAATGGTACTGCAACGGCCGGACGAAAAAAGAGGCCCGGGCTTATTACGGGGTTGCCGGAGGGGACCATGTGGTTCAGTATCGTAATATGGATGTAAATGCCAGTATCCAGTATCTTTTGGAATATGACGGATCTTACACGGATCTGATCCAGCGTATGTCCGTACTGGTAAATGGAATTCCGGCCAGTCAGGTGGCATCAATCGTCTGCCAGCTCCCGGATCCTATTTGTGAAATGTTAAAACGGGAACCGAGATTTGCCCTGATCTGCCAGATGGCGGAAGAACAGTATGCATACCTTTATAAGCCTTCCGGTCAGCCAGAGAAAGATGAGACGGGTGAAAAAACGGATACGGAAAGGGAGGAGCAGCCGAAGAATAAAGCAATACGGCGATTTTTAAAAAGAAAACAGGAGGAACCGGCAGAATGTAAACCAGCGAAACGACAGGCCTGTGAAATTGGCGTTATGGCTACCAACATAGGCATTGGATGCACAACCATTTCCATTCTTCTTGCCAATACGCTGGCACATGAAGGAAAGCGCACTGCGATCGTTGAACTGGATGATGCGGATGGATGTTTCGAAGAACTCTGCCGCCAGGAGCGGGAGGAAGAGCAGGTGGATGGGATCACAAAATTTGCAATCGGAACGCTGGATTACTATTACCATGTTCCGCTCCAGAAATTCCAGCTGGACTATAAGCCTTTATATGATTTTATTGTCTATGACTTTGGGTGCCTGGACCAGGAAACGATCTTTCATGTGTATGCAAGGCTGCCAAACCGCTTCATTGTAACGTCAAAGGCAGAATGGAAACAGCATGAATTAAAGGAACTTCTGAAAGATATAAAGGGAATGCCTGGGGAAGATGAGTGCAAGGTACTGATCAGTTCCCCCTCTGCCGCTTCGGAATTTGGGGATGTAAAGGAACTTTTGCCGGAGAATACGGCCCTTGCAGCAATTCCATATGAGAGCAATCCATTTTATCCAGGAAAAGCGTGCAGGCAGATCTTTTTAAAACTTCTGGATGGTACATACAAGGAAGAAAAATATAAAAGGAGCGATTCTGTTGAGCAGCGTTTTTCAGAACGGCCGCGGGACTTTAAAAAATTTGGGTTCCGGATAGTGACGGGAGCGCTGTTAGTGACATGCATGGGATTTATGGTATCGGCCTGCAGCGCAAACAACAGGTATAACCGGATGGTTACGAAGGCAGACACATTCATTACAGGACTCGAGGAAGAAAACAGGCAGGCGGAAGATGAACTGCAAAAGAAAGAAAAGGAATTAAAGGCCCTGGAGCATGAGGTATATTATGCGCAAACTGACATTCCGGCCGGCCAGCTGATAAGTGGAGATATGGTGAAAAAGGAGATTGTGCAGACAGAATTTGATGACAGTTTCTTTATCAATGCTGCGGATTTGGGAAGTGTGGCCGCCAGTATACCGATCAAAGCTGGAACGCCACTTATGAAAGCATTCACTGGTCAGGTGCTCCAGGATCCGCAAGATGGTGATAATGGTCTGCCTGATCTGGCAGATCTTGAGGATATTGGAATAGAAGGAGTGGAGAGTGCAGATGGTGATTAAGCCCTGGTGCAGGTATTTTACAGGAAAATTTATCAGAGCATGGCCGGTAATTACGTTGCATGCTCCGGATATGAATGAAAAACTCTGGGATAAGAAACGGAAGCTGGAGGATACGTATGACCGCGTCATGTCGGAGCTGGAGGATTATAGTGGTCCCACTTATGGCGGGGTTACGGAAACGGTGTTTGCGCTGTTTGAACAATTTTACCGGAAAGTGAGGATGCTTGCGTTACCGGTGAGTGGCTTTTCTCTGGTAATTGGTTTTTTGCTTCTATTACTGGTGCGTAGGGACAAGTTGTTGTTCCGCAGGATTTTTTTGACATTTATTGTGGGAATTCCGGGATTTTTTCTCCTGTTTACATGGGGAATCGGAATATTATTAAATTGAGAGAGGACAAATTTATGAGCGAAAATGGAATTGGATTAGAATTATTGGGATTTTTAGGAGGAACCGCGAAATCTAAGGAGGCAGAAGCCCAGAAAAAACTGGATCAGTATGAGTACCTGATGGAAAAGGGAGAACTTTTGACGGACATCAGGTTTACCCAGGAAATCAAGGATAAGGGGTTGCATGCATATGACGGGGATGTTCAGCTGATCATGCCGACAGAGGAATCCACGCTGTATAAAGGGATTTTCGGTTCAACCTATCTGCTGGAGCGCTGCTACAACGTGAAGATTACCAGAGTTGACCGGGAAACAATGACGGTTTATCTAAGTTATCGGGCCGCGCAGGCGGAATACCGGCCGGCAGCTCTGGAGAAGATTAAAAAGTCCATAGAGGCAGGGGAAGAGTTAGAAGTAAAAGCTATCGTGGTCTTATGCCGGGAGCTTCAGAATTACATTGTGGTTGATCTTTTGGGGCTTTCAATACCGGGAGTGCTGCCATTTTCGGAATGGATTCATGGGTATGCGGCAAACATCAAGGAACAGGCAGTTTCCGGAAAAATCATTGATGTGAAGATCAAAGGCTACACGAATAAGTCTACAGAAGAAGAGCCGCGGTTCCTTGTTTCCAGAAGAGATTGTGTAAAATCTGAATGGATTGGCATTGAGGAACGCTTCCCTCTGCATAGCAACATTATCATTGAGTGTGTGGAGATGCAGGGGAAGAACTGGATAGGGAAAATTCCGGGAGTTCCCAATATTTCTGTATACTGTTTTTACCCGAACCGCTTATCTCCGACAACTGGCGGACCGATCATTATTAAGATTGGAGGGCAGTATTCCTGCTTTGTGGCAGCCATTGATGCAGAGAAATGTATATTCCGTGCCAGAGTGAAAGATATGGTGGATCGGAGCTAAAGAGAACATAGTTTCATATAAACTGTGAATGAATGTAGATTTCCTGATTGATATGTTTTGCAATCTGCAATACAATGAAATCAGGAGGTGTTTGAAATGAAGGATTCAACGGTAAGTGCTCGCGTAGAAAACAGTGTAAAAATGGAAGCGGAAGATATTCTTCAGAAACTGGGAGTTCCTGTTTCTGTAGTTATTAATTCTCTATACCGTCAGATTATTTATCATCATGGTGTCCCATTCTCATTGATGATTCCTTCAGAGCCTCGAACCATTGATGCAATGTCCGAAGCTGAGCTTGATGCAAAACTTGAGCATAGCTATGCACAGTCACTTGTGGGAGAAGGCCGGTCGATGAATGAAGTATTTGATGATCTGGAAAGGGGAAAATAAGTGAACCCCTATAAAATGTCATCACACTGGATACGGAAGCTGACCGTTTTAAAGAGAATGAGCTTATACGACTAACAAGAAAAAAACATTGTTTTTATGAAATGTATGTAGAATTAGGAAAGCTGTAAAATTTTACGTTGAATTTTACAGCTTTTTGCGTATAATAAAAGTAACAGAAATAATATGAAATCAAAGGAAGGAGCTGAAAAAGAATATGGCAAACATTTTACCAGTATCGGATTTGAGAAATTATAATGAAGTATTAAAAAATTGCCGTAAGGGAGAACCAGTATATCTGACCAAGAATGGCAGAGGACGTTTTGTAGTTATGGATATTGAAGATTACGAGCGTGAGCGCGCAGAGAAAAAGCTTCTGATGAAGCTGCAGGAAGCCGAACAAGCGGTGAAAGATGACGAAGGATGGCTGGATCTGGACGAACTGAAAGCACTTGTGGGGGAATAAGATGTTAAAACTGCGGATCAATCCGATTGTTGCAAAGGATCTGAAAAATATCCGAGATTATATTGCCGAAGATAGTGAAGAATACGCATTAAAGACGATAAAAGAAATTTATGGTAAATTTGAAAATCTTCAGATGTTTCCAGGAATGGGAGTGGATCTTTCAAAACGAGTCAGTTTTCGGACAGATTATAAATATGCAATATGGGAAGATTATGTGATTATCTATAAAGTAGGAAAAGATTATGTAGAGATTTATCGTGTGTTTAACATAACTCAGCAAGAATTCCCCGATCCTCTTTAGGTGGTGGGATGAATTGCCTGATTTTGATTCCTGATATTGCAATAACTGGCATGATTCTATATTGGATCTACATCTACATTGCACATATCTGTGCTGATAGAAAAAAGAACTTATGTTCGACAAAACTATAGTCATATAGAAAAATATATGATAAAATATAATCAGTCGAAATCATAAGAAAGGCTGATTATTATGAGAAAATTGGATAGTAATGCGCATTCGGTATTTTTATTATATTACCATTTGATTCTGGTGGTAAAATACCGAAAAAAGGTTTTGAATGATCCGATTTCAAATCGGGCAAAAGAAATATTTGAGTATATTGCTCCGAACTATCACATTACTTTGGAAGAATGGAATCATGATCAGGACCATGTTCACATCATGTTCCGTGCCCATCCAAAATCAGAACTGAGTAAGTTCATCAATGCGTATAAAAGCGCAAGCAGCCGCCTGATCAAAAAAGAGTATCCGGAAATCCGGCAAAAACTATGGAAGGAAATGTTCTGGAGCCAGAGCTTTTGCCTGCTGAGTGCTGGCGGTGCCCCGATTGAGGTCATCCGTCAGTACATCGAAACACAGGGAGAGGGTAAAAGTGAACACCGTGTACCGTTTTCGGATTTATCCGAATAAAGCACAGAGGGAATTATTTGCAAAGACATTTGGCTGTGTTCGTTTTGTCTATAACCGGATGCTTGCCGAGAAAAAAGCGTATTATGAGAAAACCGGGAAGAGCTTAAACGTAACACCAGCCAGGTATAAGTCAGAGTTCCCATGGCTGAAAGAAGTAGACAGTCTGGCATTGTGTAATGCACAGCTGCATCTGCAGACGGCATACAAGAAATTCTTTCGTGATGCCTCGGTTGGTTTTCCGAAATTCAAATCAAAAAAGAAAACAGTAAGAAACTACACAACCAACTATGTAAATGGAAATATCGTTTTACAGAATGGAAAGTTAAAACTTCCAAAAGCTGGCTGGGTCCGTATGAAACAGCATCGGAAGATGGAAGAGGGTTACCAGCTGAAAGGTGCAACCATCACTCAGGAAGCAGATGAGCGATACTATGTTGCTTTGTTGTATTCCTGTGAGGAAACGGTGAATGAAAGCAAGAAAGCAGAATCTGCCATTGGTCTTGATTTTTCCATGAAGGAGTTGTATGTGGATTCCAATGGAAACCATGCGGCATATCCGCATTTCTTTCAGAATGCCCAGCAGAAGCTGGCAAAAGAGCAGCGTAAACTGAGCCATTGTGAACAGGGCAGTAACCGTTATAAAAAACAAAAAAAGAAAGTGGCACGAATCCATACCCATATCGCACATCAGCGAAAGGATTTTCTGCACAAAGAATCGAGGAAGATAACCAATTCCTATGATATCGTGTGCATCGAGGATCTGAATATGAAAGAGATGAGCCGGGAGATGCGTTTTGGAAAACGTGTTCATGACAATAGCTGGGGAAGGTTCACGGATTTTCTGGCATATAAAATGGAACGCGCTGACAAGAAGCTCATCCGCATTGATCGCTGGTATCCCAGTTCCAAAACCTGCAGCTGTTGTGGAAAGATAAAAGAAGATTTGCAGCTGGGTGACCGCATTTATGAGTGTGCATGCGGAAACCGGATGGACCGGGACGAAAACGCAGCGATCAATATATGCCGGGAAGGTATTCGAAAATCTGGAATGAAACTTGATATAGAAAAGAAGATCTTCTGATCTTTGCGGCAGAAATTCTAACAGGATCATGCGAATAAAACCGTGGGACACACGGGGATCGCTCGCTTATGCTTTGCCCTATCGGGCAATCGAACGAGAAGCCCCCACTTCAAGTGTTAGCTAAGTGGTGGGAGTATGTCAGTGCGTCCAGCTAAGGATGTAGCATTTAATGGGTGGAAATCCCATCCGACAAGGTACTAGCCATACCATCGGTAACAACCTTGAGCCGAACAGAGTAATCTGGATGGTTAAGCGTAGGAAGATAGGTAATAGGGATAGTAATTGAGCATCGAAAGACCCTAATCCAGCAGGCCGATGCTGTTGACATAGCAGAAGGCAATATGTAAGTTTATCGTCATGGCGAGATTTCGTACACTGCTGCGGTGTCGTAGAACTATTCATGTTACACAATGATGCTATATCAACTGGAGAGAACCTGTACGTTCCGTAAATACTGCGTATAGATACGGAATGGCAAACAAATAGATAAGGATGCCAAATGACGCACAGGTAGTCGGAGGCCCGAATAGTACCGGAGAAAGCATGAATAAGATAAATGCCGGAGGGAAGTCGAGAATGAACTATTCCTCATAGTTCAGGCCTGCGAAACTATATCGAAAAGGAAACATTATCTATACTCAGAGATAGGAAGAATAATGGAAACGAAATTGGAGAGAATATCACAATTATCTAGAGAAAATCCAGATATGGTTTTCACATCCATAGGACATCTGATCTCAATATCATTATTGAAAGAATGTCATAAGGCGATGGATGGAAATAAAGCGGTTGGAATTGATGGGATAACAAAGAAAGACTATGATAAAGACCTTGATAAAAATATAGAGAGCCTTGTGCAACGACTGAAGAGGCGGGAGTATAAGCCTAGGCCAGCAAGACGAATAGAAATCCCGAAGGACAATGGTAAAACAAGACCTCTTAGTATCTACTGTTACGAAGATAAACTGGTACAGGAAGCATTAAAGCGCATACTGGAAGCAGTATTTGAGCCATGCTTTTACGATGAGATGGTGGGATTTCGTCCTAACAGAGGATGCCATATGGCCTTGAGAAAACTTAACTATATGATTGAAAGGGAAAAGACCAGTTATATACTAGATGCAGATATCAAATCATTCTTCAACCATCTTGACCATGAATGGATAATGAAGTTCGTAGAATCAAAGATCAAAGATCCCAGTATAACCAGGCTCCTGAAAAGAATACTAAAATCTGGAGTAATAGAAAACTTCCAATACGAAGCGACGGAAGAAGGTTCAGGACAAGGTTCGGTCTGCTCACCAATAATATCATGTATATATATGCACTATGTGCTGATATGGTGGTACAAAGAGATAATTGCCCCCAAACTGAAAGGATATAGTGGTCTGGTAGTTTATGCGGACGACTTTGTAGTGTGTTTTCAATATAAAGAAGATGCCATAATATTCTATGAACACCTTAAACGCAGAATGAGACACTTTGGATTGAGCCTACAGGAAGACAAAAGCAGACTGATACAGTTTGGACGGTTTGCAAAAGAAAACTGTGAGAGAAATGGACGGAAACCAGAAACTTTCACGTTCCTTGGCTTTACGCATTACTGCTCTTGTAATAAGAACGGAAAATTCAGAGTGAAGAGGAAAACCAGCAGAATAAAATTTAATAAGAAGTGCAAAGAAGTCCGTCAGAAAATCCGATCAATGAGAACGAATAAACTGAACGACATTATTGCTAAGTTAAATCAGATACTTGTTGGATATTATCATTACTACGGTATTACTGACAATGGGAGGAGCTTGTCGGCGTTTAGATACCAAGTCATTAGAAGTCTCTATTATTGGCTTAATAAAAGAAGCCAGAAAAAGAGCTATACTTGGGCAGGATTTCTTGAAATGATTGATAACGCTTATCCGCTAGCAAAGCCGAAAATATATGTCAGTATTTATGGATAATTGTTGAACAATGCGTTTCGTAAAGAGCCGGATGCGGAAAAGCCGCATGTCCGGAATTCTGTGAGGGATACATCTGGTAACAGGTGTATCTACTCGACCTTGACCATGTGGTTGTACACAAGCTACCTGTGTATAGTAACCCGGTATTCGCTAGGGGAAGTTTTGAATCTTTCCTTAAAAGCACGGTTAAAGGTACGCAGGCTTTTAAAACCGCTGTCCAGGCAGATCTCAGTAATGGAGTCCTCTGTATTTTCAAGTCGCTGACATGCATATCCCAACCGGGCATCATTCAGGTACTGGTTGAAGTTTTTATGGAATGTTTTAGAAAAAATCCTGGACAGAACATACTTGCTGACGCCCAGATCTCTGGCCATGCTTTCCAGCGTAATGGAATGCTTAAAATTTCCGGAGACATAGGATACCGTACGGTAGATCAAATCTGTGCTTCCAACAGAACCTTTCTCAACCAGCTGAAATTTCGGGATACATCTTGCCAGGATAATCTGCAGATACGCCTGGACCAATGTAATGTCGTCCTTTTGTGCGCCGAGAATGGAATTAAATGCATGATAAACATCAGGTTCTATGGAGGAAGCTTTTATTACGGGTGGCTTTGGCGCTTTGTTTTCCAAAATATCTGTAAACCGGTCAACCAGGAATGGAGAAGCGTTTAAATAAATTGCCTGATTGCGCTGATATGAAAATACTTGATAGTGGTGAATGATATTTGGAAAGATAAAACCAATGTCGCCCTGATCCATATGGAAAAGTTCTTCTCCAACACCGAGTTCAACGCATCCCTCTGTAACATATACAATTTCCAGCGCATTATGCAGATGCGGTGGCCGGTGGACCGGTGTCTTTTTTATTGCAATAATCTCTTCCTTTGTATTTTCGTATACTAAATGCATTTCAAAATTCTCCTAAATTAAGATAAGAAGCGTATCGCCCCGATGCAAGATTTGGCTAATAGTTACTGCGATTTGACAAGCACGCAAAGTGAAATGGTTTTATAATGAACCTGCAAACAAAAAGAAAGGGGATATTTAGGATGAATAGAATTCATAATTATATCAACGAGCTTTTAATGTTTTATGCAGATTTTTTCAATCATTTATATCGTGCGTAAAAGGGACACTGTTACTGTATCGGTAATCCGAAATAACAATGCCCCATAATCAGAAAATAATCATTTTTAGCCTTTGGAAAATGGAACCAAAGTAAATTCTAGCTGGAAAGAAGTATCATCAAACTGATATTTTTCCAGAAGAGCAGGACCACAGCTGTTGGAGCCAATGCCATTTAATGCATAGTCAAGACAGAATACGATGCTGTCGGATTCCTCCAGTTCATAGTTATGCGCGGTGTCCTCCAACTTCTCCTGTGTGTAGCAGGATGCATTGAAGGAGAATGGCTTTTCTGCTGCTGCAGCAATACCAAACTGGGATGCTGAGAACACCACATAATCACAATCAAAATGGGATCCATTTTCCTGAGGCCGGATATAATCTTCATGCAAATCGTTTATTTTGGTACGGAATAAGGCATGGTAAGCTCCTTGGTGCTTATCACGATAGCTTTCCTGTGGCCCCATACCATAAAAACTCACATTTTTCAGTCTTTTATCTAAAAACATCCGGATGCCAAACCTTGGCAGTACCGGGAATTCATCATCTTTTTCCACATACATTACAGAACTGAGTTTTCCATCGTTGTCAATCTTCCAGTTGATCGTGATATCCAGGATTTTTTGAATGGAGTCAGCAACAACAGCAACGTGAGAAACGATAAAGATACCATGCATATTCTGAATGGTTTCTACAGTGTAGGCCCTGGTGTATGCTTTATCATAGCGTGCTCTTTTCCATTCGGACTTCAGGTACATATCATTATCCGTAGGGGATCTCCAGATATTTAGTTCCATTGGATGGATAAGATAGTTGCGGCCGGAAAACTGCATCTGTTCAAAAAGACCGGTCCTTCTGTCCAGGGTATAAGTGAAATCTTTTGAGTTTATAGTCACTTCTGTGTCTGTTTCATGTACCCGGATTTCTTTTACCTGGTCCGTTTTTTCAAGCCAGCTTAAAGCCATCTGGTTTCTTCCGTCTTCATTTTTAAGCAGGATCTCATCAAATCCAAGAATGAAATTTTTCTTCAGGAAAGGTGTTTCCTTCTTTAAACGGTATATCAGTTTCAAATAGATTTTTCCTTCGCTGGGAATGGTTACGTTTAACTCGGTCACGCCGTCTGCATGTGGCATTACAGAGAATGGAGAAAGTTTTCCTTTTTGCACGGTGGACAGCCCGTCCTTGATTACCTCAAAGCGAATATCCAGATAATCTTTTAGATCATCAAAATCCAGGTAATTATGTAAAACCAGTTTTCCAGTTTCCTGATCATAAGAGACAACCCGCATTGGTCGGTAAACATTTTTGTATTCTAAAATCCCAGTATGAGGAGTACGGTCTGGGAACACCAGACCATCCATACAAAAATTTCCATCGTGAAGTTCTTCATCGTGGTCGCCACCATAATAATAAATGGTTTTACCGCTTTCCGTTTTTCCGTGGGCAATGGCATGATCACACCATTCCCAGACAAATCCTCCGCACATACGGTCGTCTTTCTGGATGAGCTGGAAATAATCCTCTAAATCGCCAGGGCCGTTTCCCATGGCATGGCAGTATTCCACAAGAAGGAATGGTTTGCTTCCGTCTTCTTCAAGATATTCTTCGATTTCGTTTATGGCCGGATACATGCGGCTATACAGGTCCAGATTGGAATAATCGTAGGTCACGTCATAATTGCGGTATCTGGCGCTTTCGTATTGGGTGAGCCGGTATGGATCAAATTTTTTGGTCCACCGCAGCGCTTTTTCAAAATTGCATCCATACGCACTTTCATTACCCATGGACCACATCACGATACAGAAGCGGTTCTTATCGCGCTGAACCATATGCTGAACACGGTCAAGGATTGATTCCTCCCAGATTGGATCATCCGCAATTTTTTCATTCCAGCGCTTGAAACGGTTATAATCGGTATCTTCTTTCCGGTACAGCATGTATGGGCCATGTGCTTCGATATCTGCTTCTTCAATGACCATAAAACCATATAGATCGCACATCTGATAGAAGTAAGGGGCATTTGGATAATGGCTGGAGCGTATGGAATTGAAATTGTGCTGCTTCATCAGAGACAGGTCCTTTTTGATCTGTGGCACACTAACGGTAAAACCGGTTTCTGGATCGGAATCGTGGCGGTTTACACCCCGGAATTTGATTTTTTGTCCGTTGAAGTAAATCACTTTATCACGGATTTCAATGGTCCTAAGAGCAATGTAATCGACGATAGTTTCATAGCTGCTTTGTAGTGTGAGTGTGTAAAGATATGGATGCTCTGTATTCCACAGAGTAGGATTTGGAATCTTAAATTCTATGGATCCGTCATCTGAGATTGTGCCGGTAGCAACTACGGCTTTGGCCTGGTCTTCAATGGTAACAGAGACTGGGATTGAAAAATCAAAGGTCACATTCAGTTTGATCTTTGCAGTATTTTCCTTGATCTGGGTAGTGATATGATAATCCCAGATGGCCCGCTCTGGGCGTTTTAAGAGGTAAACATCCCGGAAAATGCCGTTCATGCGAAATTTGTCCTGGTCTTCCAGATATGAGCCATCGCACCATTTTAAGACCAGAACTGCAATGGTATTTTCTCCCTCTTTCAGAAATTCTGTAACATCAAATTCTGCGGTCGTATGAGGAACCTGGCTGTAGCCGGTATATTTTCCATTGAGCCAGACAAAAAAGCAGCTGTCAACGCCTTCAAAATTCAGATAAATTTTTGGCGCATCGATATTTTCATGGTAAGTAAATTTTCGGACGTAGGCTCCACAGGGAATATCCTGCGGGAGATAAGGCGGATCAAATGGAAAAGGGTAGCGGATGTTGGTGTACTGGGGTGAATCATATCCGGCAATCTGCCAGACTCCGGGAACAGTAATGTCATCAAAATCTTTTGTATTAAAGCTGGTCCTGTAAAATGCTTCTTTTAGGTCATAAACACTTTTATAATACTGGAATTTCCAGACTCCATTTAATAACTGAAAGCGGTCGGAATCTTCCCGGTGTTCGATCAGCGTGTTCATTTTCTGCGATGCCGGAATATAATAGGACCTCATCGGCATTGTGTTATCATGCAGGATGCTTAAATCTTCATAATAACGCGGTATCATCATGGTTACCCCCTCCTGATGTGCTGTGGGCCTTCTTCAAAAGAAAGCGGATTATATAGTTCTGCAATCGTATAAGGATATTCTACAGAATTATGCTGTGCATGTACATGAATAGAAATAGACGAAATATGCACAAAATGATATACTATTACAAAGGGGGTATGCAAATGTACATGAATACTGGGTATCTGAACCAGTCCCACCAGGATTTTAAGGATAAACGGCAGCCACTCGTTGTTGGCAGCTGTGGCTGTTACCGCTTATCAACATATCCGAAACTGCCAACGTATCGGCCACGAGGCCGTTTGGATTATCAGATCATTTATATTGCTTCAGGAAAGGGATACTTTCATTTTGATTCTCCAGAAAATGAAACGATTGTCCCGGCTGGCAATATCGTGTTGTTTCGACCGAAGGAACTTC
This sequence comes from Ventrimonas faecis, assembly GCF_040096075.1. Classification (NCBI taxonomy): domain Bacteria; kingdom Bacillati; phylum Bacillota; class Clostridia; order Lachnospirales; family Lachnospiraceae; genus Ventrimonas; species Ventrimonas faecis. The sequence goes on along the minus strand of NZ_JBBMFJ010000019.1, from coordinate 3,487 downwards.
AAAAGTATGAATACTATGGAAAAGATAAGACTGAGGTGTACTGGATCCATTTCACTGGAAGCAATATAAAGAATCTTCTCAGAAGGTATGGATTCGCGGATAAGAAGAGAATCTTTCCTGTAGGAACATCACCAGAGTATGAGCGTCTTTTTAAGAGGATTATCCTGGAACTGCAAAAGTGCCAGGAAGAGTACGAAGAGATGCTTGTTCATTTGCTGCAGCTTCTTTTGATCGAATTTGAACGGGAACTGACAAGAGAGCATGTCCTGAAGGATGAATATATGGATCGCGAAATGGAAGTGGCTATTTCTTATTTCAGTTCCTCATACAATCTGGAGATTAATGTTAAAGAATATGCATATTCAAAGGGAATGAGCACAAGCTGGTTCATTCGCAACTTTAAAAAATATACAGGGGAAACACCCATACAGTTTATTACATCAGCGCGTATCATGAATGCACAAATTTTATTAGAAACAACGGCTTATTCAGTCAATGAAATTTCGCAGATTGTAGGATACAGCAATCCATCCTATTTCAGCCGTGCATTCCGCAGTAAGAAGGGATACTCCCCACAGCAGTATCGAAACAGAATGCGGGAGATGGAATAAGCTGCAGGAACATAGAAAGAGGAGATATGCTGTGTTTTTTTCATTTGTAATGATCATGTTTCAGATGGTATTTTTTTGCGTATGTGCTGTGATACTTTTTCTGATCGTAAAAAATATATCTATATGGAATAAGAACAACCATTCCCCCAGGCTTACTGTACCGGCAACGGTTGTGACCAAACGTACCAAGGTTACTCAGCAGCAACATGCAAATGCCGGGGATCCTACGGGTGCCCATGGTTTTAGCACAACCACTTCGACTTCCTACTATGTGACTTTTCAGGTGGAGAGCGGTGACCGGATGGAACTTAGGATGAGCAGATCAGAATATGGGCTGCTGGCAGAGGGAGACCAGGGAAACCTAAGTTTTCAGGGAACGAGATATTTAGGATTTGAAATTACCTCCTGATGCGGATAGTCTGACGATTATGCACCCCGTAAGATAGATTGCCGGCAAATGGCTTTCTATACCGGGATGATGAGGTCGAAGGGAAGGAAACGGCATGGTCACCGATGAAGAACTTTACAGGCAATATTTATATGGCGACGAAGCAGGGCTTGAGGCACTGATAAGAAAATACGGTGACCCGCTGACTTTCTACATCAACGGCTATCTGCATGATGTTCACGAGGCAGAGGATTTGATGCTCGAAGTCTTTTCCTATCTGTTCACGAAAAAGCCACGTATCCGGGACGGCGGATTTAAGTCTTACCTCTATAAAGCAGCGCGGCACATGGCCCTGCGTCACAAAAGCAGACGCAGGCTTTTCTTTAGCCTGGATAATCTGACCGAAGAGCCAGACGGACAAACGCTGGTGGAAGAGGTCGTCCGAACAAAGGAACGGGATCAGATCCTGCATTTGTGTATGGCTGAATTAAAACCGGATTACCGGGAGGCTCTTTACCTGACTTATTTTGAGGCCATGAGCTATTTGCAGGCTGCCGAGGTCATGGGGAAAAGCGAGAAGCAGATCACCAATATGGTGTACCGGGGAAAAGAGCGCCTGCGCGGATTATTGGAACGGGAGGGAATTACCAATGCGAAGCCCTGAGGAACGAATTACGGAAGTAAAACGGCGTATCGCGAAAAAAGAACGTCAAAAAAGACTACAGCAATACCGGATTGCTGCAGTTTTCGCCGTGGCGGCATGCCTTGTTGTGATTGTGAGCGTTTCTCTTTCCTTGCCCGGTATTCTCAACCGGATTGAGCCGGGGACTTCCTTCGGCTATGAAACAGCGGCAACGATTTTGGGCGGCAATGCCGCACTTGGATATATCGTAATCGGACTGCTGGCCTTTATTCTTGGTGTGTGCGTGACGATTTTATGTTTCCACATCCGCCTGATGAACAGGGAGGAAGAGACAGAAGAGCAAAAGGGGGACGATGCGGATGGAACTGGTCAGTAACCTTGGGCAATTTGTGATTACCCTGTTAGGCTTCTGCCTGAGCGGAATCCACTATCTGAAAAGCCGAAAGCAGGCGTACTTCTTACTGACCTGCTTTTATGGCTGCTTCACACTTGGCTCCCTGTACTGGACACTGTATCTGCTCCTATTCTCGAGAACGCCGCAGGTCTTTTATGTATCGGAATTTGGCTGGGTGGCAAGTGTCATTTTTCTTTCTATCCTGCAATATGCTCTTTCCTCCACGGAGGAAAGAAATTTTCCGTGCCGGAAAGCCATGATCGCTCTCGTGATTGGTGTTCCACTGTGTATATTTTACTGCACCTTTGGTGACATTCTTTCCAATTTGCTCTGGTGCGGGATGATGATCGCTGTTTCCTATCATGCTATCCGGGGCCTTATATATGCCCGGACACAGATGGGAGATGCGCGCAAGCTGCAATATTTTCACGCCGGAGTGTTGTGCTATGTGATGGCGGAATATGCCCTCTGGACTTCCGGCTGCTTCTGGCCGGGCGACTCCATTTATAGTCCCTATTGCTGGTTTGATCTGCTGCTGACGCTTTGCATCTTCGCTTTGCTGCCCGCCACAGGAAAGGCGGTGCAAGTATGACATATATTGAAAATGTTTTTATCTGTATGGCATCGCCACTGCTGATTGCCGCCCTGTGCATGGGAAAGAGGCAGACAAAATTCTTTGTGTTCTGCTTTGCGGGAATGGGAGTATGTCTGCTCTCCGCATATATCAATACCTTTTTTGCTGCGCTTTATGGAGCGGATACTTTTGCCGCAACTGCAGAGATTGCACCGGTTGTGGAAGAAGTATTGAAGCTTCTGCCACTGCTTTTTTATCTGCTGGTGTTTGAACCGAAAGCGGGACAAATAAAAATTGCCGCCGTGATCACCGCGCTTTCCTTTGCAACCTTTGAAAATGTCTGCTATCTGATTCAAAACGGAGCCGGACATTTTTCTTTTATTTTCTTTCGCGGGATAGGAACAGGAGCGATGCATGTGATCTGTGGGGCCATCGTTGGCGGAGGGCTTGCGTATGTATGGCAGCGGGTGTGGTTAAAGATTGCCGGAACCTGCGGTCTGCTGGGAGCGGCAATCACCTTTCATGCGATCTATAATCTGCTGATTGCCTATGGCGGTGTGGCACAGTATATTGCCTATTTTCTGCCGGTACTGATTTTAATAGCGGGGAAGCTGATTACCCACCGCCTGATGTTATAGAAAATTGATTTTTTTCTTCTTTGGGAGCTGCTGTTTTGCGGCTTCCATTTTTTTGCAAAAAATTTGATTTTTGGGTGAGAGTTTTCACCAATTTTTGTACCTATATAAGTGAAAGCCTTTTTTAGCTGAGTTTTTAGAGAGGAGGTTTGCTATGCATGTATAATACAGAAAAGCGTGTTGCGCTGGTAAAAAAGCGAATGGCAGAACACCACCGCAGGCAGGTGCAGCGAAGCATCCGC